>JAKOSQ010000043.1 GCA_029777215.1 Bacillota bacterium | reverse complement strand
GGACGCAGGGACTCGACGATGAGCTCCGGCTCCTTCTCGTCCCGCACGGAGATGCGCCCCTTGACCGCGACCGGCGCGCCCGCGCGGATGTAGCCGCCGCTCTGGTCCAAAACGCGCTGGAACGCGATAAGCTCCATCATGCCCGTGGCGTCCTCAAGCTGGATGTAGGCCATGAGGGTGTTTGCGCGCGTGGTCTTCGTCTTGGCAGACTCAATGACGCCCGCGAGAGTCACGAACTGGCCGTCCGCGTAGGTCTGAGGCCCGCTCTCCTGCGTGAGGTCCGTCATGATCGCGCCGATCGGCGCGGCCCCGGCGCGGCGCGCTGCCTCGCGGTACTCGTCCATCGGGTGGCCGGAGAGGTACAGCCCGGTCGTCTCCTTTTCCATCGCCATGAGCTCGCGCATCGTGTACTCTTCAACGTCCGGCAGCGTGATGCTGCTCGCCGCCGCGGCCTCGTCCGCCGTTTTGCCGAGAGAAAAGAGGTCCAGCTGACCCTCGACGTTCTTGCGCGCGGCATCAGTCACGCCGTCGACGATCAGCGGCAGGACTTGAATGAGCTGCCTGCGCTTCGCCCCGAGCGAATCGAACGCGCCCGCGCGGATGAGGTTTTCGACCGCGCGGCGGTTGAAGTCCTTCCCCGCGACGCGTCGGCAGAAGTCGTCGAGACTGCGGAAATCGCCGTCCCGCTCGCGGGACTCCATGACGCTGTTAATAAACCCGCGCCCGATGTTTTTGATGGCGACCATGCCGAAGCGGATGGCCCCGTCCTCGACCGTAAAGTCGGCCTCGGAGCGGTTGACGTCCGGCGGCAGAAGCTTGATGCCGCGGTCCCTGCACTCGGCGATGTACTCGGCGACCTTCGGCGTGTTGTCCAAAACCGAAGTCAGCAGCGCCGCCATGTACTCGCGCGGGTAGTGGCACTTCATATACGCCGTGCGGTAGGTGACGATCGCGTAGGACACGGCGTGCGCCTTGTTGAAGGCGTAGCTCGCGAAATCCAATATCTCGTCGTAAATGCTGTTGGCGGCGTCCTCCGGCACGCCGTTGGCAACCGCGCCGGGGATGTTTCGCTCGGCATCGCCGTTAACGAACGCGACGCGCTCCTTGTCGATGACAGCCTTTTTCTTTTTGGACATTGCGCGGCGGATCATGTCCGCCTGCCCGAGGGAGAAGCCCGCGAGCTTGCGGAAAATTTCGATGACCTGCTCCTGATAGACGATGCAGCCGTAGGTGACGTCGAGAATGCTCCTGAGCGATTCGTGCTTGTAGCGGATCTTCGAGGGGTCGGCGCTGCACTCCAAAAAGCGGGGTATGCTCTCCATCGGTCCCGGGCGGTAGAGGGCGATGATGGCCGTGATGTCCTCGACGGACTTTGGCTTGAGCCCTGTGCAGACGCCCGTGATGCCCGCCGATTCAAGCTGAAAGACGCCGGAGGTGCGGCCCTGTGAGAGCATTTCAAAGGTCTCTTTGTCGTCGTCCGGCATGAGGGCAACGTCGAAGCCCGGCACGGTCTTGCGCACGAGCTGGTTGGCCCGCTCCAAAACCGTCAGGTTTCGCAGGCCGAGGAAGTCCATCTTTAAGAGGCCCAGCTCCTCGAGCGTCGTCATCGTGAATTCGCAGACGATGGACTCGTCGTTTTTAGAGAGCGGGACGTATTCGTAAACCGGCTTGCCCGAAATGACGACGCCGGCGGCGTGGGTCGAGGCGTGGCGCGGCATGCCCTCGAGCGCGCGGGCGGTGTCGATGAGTTCCTTGACGCGCTCGTCGCCGTCGTACATCTCCTTGAGGGGCTTTGAGAGCGACAAGGCCTCCGTGAGCGTCATGTTGGGCGTCTGCGGGACCTGCTTTGCCACGGCGTCGACCTCGGCATAGCTCATGTCGAGCACCCGGCCGACGTCGCGGATGGCGGCGCGCGCCGCCATCGTGCCGAAGGTGACGATCTGGGCAACACGGTCCGCACCGTACTTGCGCGTGACGTAGTCGATGACCTCGCCGCGCCGCTCGACGCAGAAGTCGCAGTCGATATCCGGCATTGAGACGCGCTCCGGGTTCAGAAAGCGCTCAAAAAAGAGGCTGTATTTGATGGGGTCGATGTCGGTGATCCTGAGGCAGTAGGAAACCATGCTGCCGGCGGCGGAGC
>JAKOSQ010000042.1 GCA_029777215.1 Bacillota bacterium | reverse complement strand
CGCTTTCTTTCCGAAGATAGGTTAAGTTTTAGTTTATCACAAGCCCGCGGAAAAGTAAATTCCCTTTTGCCCCTTCCCGCGATTGACACGGCGCTTTTTCGGGCCTAAAATGGCGGTATCACTTATTTTTTGGGAGAGTGGACTATGTACCGTTTTGAATGTGATTACACCGAGGGCGCGCACCCGAAAATTCTCGAGGCGCTCGCGGCGACGAACCTCGAGCAGACGCCCGGCTACGGCGAGGACAGTCACTGCGCGAACGCGCGGCGGCTCATTCGCGAGGCCTGTCAGGACCCGGAGATGGACGTCCACTTCCTCGTCGGCGGCACGCAGACGAACACGACCGTGATCGCGGCCATTCTGCGCCCGTGGCAGGGCGCGGTCTGCGCGGACACGGGCCACATCGCCGGTCACGAGTCCGGCGCGATCGAGGCGACCGGCCACAAGGTCCTCCCCATCCCGACAGCAGACGGCAAGATCAGCGCCGAGCAGGTCCGCGCGCTCGTCGAGGCGCACTGGGCGGACGCGACGCACGAGCATCAGGTCCAGCCGGGCCTCGTCTACATCTCCCACCCGACCGAGGGCGGGCTGCTCTACACAAAGGCGGAGCTGGAAGCGCTCCGCGCGGTCTGCGACGAAAAGCATCTGCCGCTGTTTCTGGACGGCGCGCGTCTCGGCTATGGCCTCATGGCGGACGGCACCGACGTCGCCCTCTCCGACCTCGCGCGGCTCTGCGACGTTTTTTACATCGGCGGGACCAAGGTCGGCGCGCTCTTCGGCGAGGCGGTCTGCGTGCCGAACAAAGCGCTGCTGCCGGACTTCCGCTACAGCATCAAGCAGCACGGCGGTCTGCTCGCAAAGGGCCGTCTGCTCGGCATCCAGTTCGAGACGCTGTTCACGGACGGGCTGTATTTCGACATCTCGCGCCACGCGGACGCCGAGGCGATGCGTCTCAATGCGGCGCTGCGCGCGGCGGGCTATTCCTTCTGGAACAGCTCAACGACGAACCAGCAGTTTCCGATTTTGCCGGACGCCCTGTGCGAAAAGCTCTCAAAGGACTTTAGCTTCTCAAACTGGGGCCGCGCCGGGACCGACCGCATCGTCCGCTTCGCGACGAGCTGGGCGACGAAGCCGGAATCCGTTGACGCGCTTATTGAGGCGATCAAATAGGCAGCAAAAAGCTCCGCCAAGGCGGAGCTTTTTCAGTCTCTTTTTATTGTTTTGCGCCACAGTTCGGGCAAAACTTGATGTCCGCGTCGAGCTTGGCGCCGCAGCTCGGGCAGAACTTTGCGGGTGCGGCCTCGTCGGCCTCCTTCGCCTGTTCCGTCGGCTCCTGCGGAGCGGCGGGCTGCGCCGGCTCCTGATAGTAATACTGGTCGTTCGCACTGCTCTGGCGGGTGGTATTCTGGGTGCTGCCGCCGTAGGGGTTCTGGTAGCCGGGCTGGGACTGATAGGTTCCCTGCGTGCTCGAACCGCCAAAGCCGCCGGTCGGGCCATAACCGCCGCCGTTGCTGTCCGCGTACTCGCCGTTGATGCCGACATACTGGATGCTGTTGTCAAAGGCGATGATGCACTCAAAAATCGTGTTGAGGAAAATGAGGCCGCAGGCGAAACCGCCGCCCTTGCCAAAGACCTGCGCGAGTTTCACCATCGTGATGATCCAGATGACGATGTCCGCGATCGGAATGAGCAGCAGCAAAAACAGCCAGCCGCTGCCCCAGGTGATCTTGAAAAGGACATACATGTTGTAAAACGGAACGATGGATGCCCAGCCCTCCTCATGTGCCTTCGTGAACAAGATCCACATCGCCGCGATCGAGATGCCGAGGATGATCCAGTAGAGTGCGAGCATGCCGCCGGGGAGGCTGTCGTGCCACTGAGTGATGCCATATTCGTAGGGGTCGTAAATATTCATATCTTTTCCTCCTTGCCGCGTTCTCAAAACGCTTGGGTGCTGTTGACAGTTTATAATAGGTGGGCGGGAATTACAAGCTCTTTTTTGAGCAGACTGTCCAAATCCGTATATAATTACGCATTCCCGCTCCACAGATAAAAGGCGAGCGCCGCAGACGCGGCGCTCCCTGTGCTCTGTTTATCTCTCTTCGCGGAAGTAGGCGAGGCCGAGGCTCTCGGGGGGCTGGTTTTCACGCTTGTGCTTCATCGAAGCGGCGACCAGCACGACGATCGTGACGGCGTAGGGCAGCATCTTCCACAGCTCCTGCGAGGAGCGGGTGAGCTGCATGTGGAACAGATCCGGCAGGTAGTAGTAGAGCCAGAAAAGGATGCCGAAGAGGTAGGAGCCCCAGATCGCGTGGAGGGGCTTCCAGCGGGCGAAGATGACCAGCGCGACCGCGAGCCAGCCGAGAGAGCCGATGCCGCCGTCGTTGGCCCAGGTGCCCTTGATGTAGTCCATAACGTAGTAGAGGCCGCCGAGACCGGAGACGGCGCAGCCGATGCAGGTCGCCTTGTATTTGTATTTGGTGACGTTGATGCCGGCGGCGTCCGCCGTGGCGGGGCTCTCGCCGACCGCGCGCAGGTTCAGCCCCTTGCGCGTGCGTGAGAGGAACCAGCTCATGATGATCGCGATCACGATCGCAATATAGACAAGGCAGCCGAGGCCGTTCAAAAGCGGCAAACCGCGGAAGGGCGCTATCGTGGCGCGGAAGGCATCGGACGCGGTGGCGACGGAAATCTGGCCGACACCGCCGGCCATTTTGTTCATCGCGCCGCCGTAGAGGTTGGCAAGGCCGGTGCCGAAGATCGTCAGCGTGAGGCCTGTGACGTTCTGGTTTGCGCGCAGCGTGACCGTGAGGAAGCAGTAAATGAGGCCGCCGAGCACGGACGCGCCCAGCGCGCAGGCGAGCGCGATGAGGAAGGCGGCGCTGCCCGTCGGGTTCGCGGCGCTGTTTTGGTAGGCGAACGCGCCGGCGAGGCCGGCGATGCCGCCGAGATACATGATGCCGGGGACGCCGAGGTTGAGGTTGCCGGACTTCTCGGTCAAAATCTCGCCCATGGAGCCATAGAGGATGACCGTGCCGAAGACGATCGCGGCCTGCAAAAGAGCAAGAAGCTTAATCATGTTCGCTGACCTCCTTGATGCCTTTTTTGCGCCAGATCGTGCGGTATTCGATGAAGAACTCGCTGCCGAGGATGAAGAAGAGGATAATGCCCTCGATCATCTGTGAGGCGGAGTCGTTGAGGTTGTACTGCGAGGCGATCTGGATTGCGCCCTTTTCGAGGAAGACGATCAGCAGCGCAACGAGGATCATGACGAAGGTGTTGAACTTTGCAAGCCAGGCGACGATGATCGCGGTGAAGCCGCGTCCGCCGGCGGTGCTGGTCGAGATCGTGTGCGACGCGCCCGCAACGGCGAGGAAGCCGGAAAGACCGCAAATCGCGCCGGAGAGCATCATCGTGCGCAGGATGACGTGTTTGACGTCGATGCCAATGTAGCGCGCGGTGCGCTCGGACTCACCGACGACGGAAAT
>JAKOSQ010000041.1 GCA_029777215.1 Bacillota bacterium | reverse complement strand
TTTTCGGCGCTCGAGCCTCTGCAGCTGGCGGCGCCGGCAGAGGGCGTCTCCGCGTCGTCGTCCGTTTCGTCCGCCTTCATGTTTTTGGAGGCGGTGGCCATCATGAGCTTGATGCGGTTGAGCTGGTTGACCTCGCTCGAGCCGGGGTCGTAATCGATCGCGACAATGTTCGAGCGCGGGTCAAATTTGCGCATGGGGCGGATCATGCCCTTGCCGACAACGTGGTTCGGCAAACAGGCAAAGGGCTGCAGGCACACGATGTTCTCAACGCCGCTGTCCACGAACTCCATCATCTCGCCCGCCAAAATCCAACCCTCGCCGCATTGGGTGCCGAGCGAGGTGATGCGCTCGGCCTTTTCAGCGATCTCGTCAATGCGTTTGGGCTTTTCAAAGCGGTGGCTGCGCTCGAGCGCGCGCTCGGCGTACTTCCGGTAGCTGTAGATGTATTGGATGCCGAGGCGGCAGCCGACCTGCATGGCCTTTTTGCCGGCCATTTTCGGGTGGTTGAAGTCCGGGTTCTTGAGGCAGTAGAGCAGGAAATCCAGCAGGTCCGGGACGACGGCCTCGCCGCCCTCGCGCTCGATAATGCCAACGATGTCGTTGTTGGCGTTCGGGTGGTACTTCACGAGGATTTCGCCGACGACGCCGACCTTCGGCTTGCGGACGTCCGCGCGCAGGGGGATGGTGTCGAAGTCCTCGACGATCTGGCGGATGTTCTTTTTGAAGTCGTGCTTGTTGACGGCGACGACGTTCTGCTTCGCGATCTCGTTCCAGCGGCGGTAAAGCCGGTCGACGCTGCCGGGCACGAGCTCATAGGGCCGCGTCGCGTTCGTCAAGCGCATGAAGAGATCGCCGTAGATGACGGCGTAAACCATGCCGACGACCAGCTTCCGCGAAAGGGTGAAGCCGGGGTCCGTCTCGAGCGCCTTGGAGAAGTTGACCGAGACGACCGGGACCTGCGCCATGCCGATCTCCTTGAGGGCCTTGCGCAGCAGGGCTATGTAGTTGCTGGCGCGGCAGCCGCCGCCGGTCTGCGTGATGATGACGGCGGTGCGGTCGAGGTCAAATTCGCCCGACTGCAGCGCGCTGATGATCTGGCCAAGGGTTACAATCGTCGGATAGCAGGCATCGTTGTTGATGTACTTGAGGCCCGTGTCGACCGCGCGCTTGTCGACCGCCGGGAGCACAACGGCGTTGTAGCCGCCGTTTCGCAGCGCGGTCTGGAAAAGGTCGAACTGCATCGGCGCCATCTGCGGGACGATGAGGGTGTAGTCCTTGCGGATCTGTTTTGTGAAGACGATGCGGTCAAAGGGCGGCAGCGGGTCGCCGTGTCTGAAGCCGAGGCGCTCGCGCTCCTCGATCGCGGCCTTGAGCGAGCGGATGCGGATGCGCGCCGCACCGAGGTTCGCGCCCTCGTCGATCTTGAGGAGGGTGTAGAGCTTGTTGGACCCGGAGAGCAGCTCCTCGACCTCGTCGGTCGTGACGGCGTCGAGGCCGCAGCCGAAAGAATTGAGCTGCACGAGGTCCATGTCGTCCCGCGTGCCGCAGAAGTCGGCGGCTTTGTAGAGGCGGGAGTGGTAGGCCCACTGGTCAACGACGCGGATGGGCCGCTGGAGCTTCACCCGGCCCGCGACGGACGACTCCGTCAGAACCGCGAAGCCGTAAGAGGTGATGAGCTTGTCGATGCCGTGGTTGATCTCGGGATCGAGGTGGTAGGGACGGCCCGCGAGAACGATCGCGTGTCCGCCCGTGTGCTCGACCCAGTGAATGATCTCGTCCGCCTTGTTGACGACGTCCGTCTTGAAGGCGGCGTCCTCCGCGCGGCCCGCGCAGACCGCCCGGTGGATGTCTCCCTTGCGGATGCCGAGGGACCGAAACTCCTCAAACAGGCGCTCTATGAGGCGCTTGTCGTCAAAGTAGGGCAAAAACGGGTGCATGAAGGCAACGTCGTTGTCGCGCAGCAGCTCATCCATGTTGCCGGCGACGACCTCGGGGTACATCGCGACGATTGGGCAGTTGTAGTGGTTGCCCGCCGTTTCGTCCTCGATCATTTCAAAGTTGAGGCTCGGGTAGAAGATGCGTTTGACCCCGTGCGTCGCAAGCCACTTGATGTGGCCATGGACGAGCTTTGCAGGGTAGCAGGCCGTGTCGGACGAGATGGTGTCCATGCCGGATTGGTAGAGTTCCTTCGACGACGGCGGCGACAGCACAACGCGGAAGCCAAGCTTTGTGAAAAATGTGAACCAGAAGGGGTAGTTTTCGTACATATTAAGCACGCGCGGCAGACCGATCTCGCCGCGCGGCGCGCGCTCCGGCGCAAGCGGCTCATAGCGGAACAGCCGCTCGTATTTGTATTGGAAAAGGTTGTGCTCGTCGCTGTTGGTGACGGCCTTGCCCGCGC
>JAKOSQ010000005.1 GCA_029777215.1 Bacillota bacterium | reverse complement strand
GGCTTCAAGCTCGGCAACACCGCCCTGCGCGACACGGTCCAGAAGGACCTCGACGCCATGGTGGCGGACGGCACATTTACGACCATCGCCAAGAGGTGGGGGCTTGAGGAAGCGGTCAGCCTCGGCAAATAAGGCAAAAGCATAACGCACCCGGGGCGGGGGGATCATCCCCGCCCCGCTGTTTCGTCTTTATTGGAGGTGGACAAGTGAGCTTTCTGACGATCCTTGAGCAGCTGACGCCCGGCATGTGGCGCAGTATGCTGATCTTTTTTTTGACGCTGCTGTTTTCGCTGCCGCTGGGCCTTGCGGTGGCCTTCGGACGCATGTCAAAGTGCACGCCGTGGCGCTGGCTCATCAAGGCGTACATATCGATCATGCGCGGCACGCCGCTGATGCTGCAGCTCATGGTGGTCTACTACGGGCCGTTCTACATATTCGGCGTGAGCATTTCGTCCGGCTATAAGTTTTACGCCGTCATCATCGCCTTCGTCGTCAACTACGCGGCCTATTTCGCGGAAATCTACCGCGGCGGCATCGAGTCGATCGCGGTTGGTCAGTACGAGGCGGCGGAGGTCCTGGGCTACACGAAAAACCAGACCTTTTTCCGCATCATCCTGCCGCAGGTGATAAAGCGCATCCTGCCGTCGATCACGAACGAGATCATCACGCTCATCAAGGACACCTCGCTGTCCTTCGTCATCACCTACATGGAGATGTTCACGACGGCGCGGCAGATCGCGGCGTCGCAGAGCTCCGTGCTGCCCTTCGTCGGCGCGGCGGTCTTCTACTACGTCTTCAACCTAATCGTCGCGGTTTTGATGGAAAAGGCCGAAAAACGCGCGGCATACTTTGAATGAGGAGGCGTGAAATGGACGCGGACGTCATTTTGGAAATGAAGGACATCAAAAAGAGCTTCGGCGAACTCGACGTGCTCAACGGCATTTCGCTCTCCGTCCGGCGCGGCGAGGTGCTGGCCGTCATCGGCCCCTCCGGCGGCGGTAAGTCTACGCTGCTGCGCTGCGCCACGCTCCTTGAAACGATCGACAGTGGCGCGATCCGCTATCTCGGTGAGACGGCGGCGGACACCGGCGTGGAGGGCAGCGCGGTTTACGCGCCAATCGAAAAGCTGCGGAAGATACGCAGCTATTTTGGCCTCGTCTTCCAGAACTTTAACCTCTTCCCGCACTACAGCGTGCTCAAAAACGTCACGGACGCCCCCGTCGTCGTCCAGAAGTGCTCAAAGCGCGAGGCCGAGGAAAAGGGCCGCGCGCTGCTGAAAAAAATGGGCCTCGAGGACAAGGAGACGTACTACCCCTCCCAGCTCTCCGGCGGACAGCAGCAGCGCGTCTCGATTGTCCGCGCGCTCGCGATGGAGCCGCAGATTTTGTTTTTCGACGAGCCGACGAGCGCCCTCGACCCGGAGCTGACCGGCGAGGTCTTGAAGGTCATCCGCCAGCTCGCGGACGAGCACATGACCATGGTCATCGTGACACACGAAATGGCCTTCGCCCGCGCGGTCGCGGACACGGTCGTCTTCATGGACGGCGGCGTGATCGTTGAGCAGGGCCCGCCCGAGCAGGTGCTCGGCGCCCCGCGGGAGGAGCGCACGCGGCAGTTCCTTGCACGCTATTCCGAAAAAGAGGCATAAATCGAAAAAAATGTGTTGCCCCACGGAGCCTGCTTCCGCGGCGGCAAAACGGCTTCCCGGTGGGCGAAAGCTCCGCCGGGAGGCCATTTTTTGTCTCCGTGCACCCACGCGGCGGTTTTGCTGCCGGGAAACTGACACGCTTCGACAGGTTTTGACACTTGCAATCGGCTGAAAGCTATAATATGATGATAGAAAAGTCAGACAACAGACGCAAAAACCTTATTTTGATTTGAAATAAACGGTGGTGCCGTATGAATAGATATAAAAAACTGGTCGCTTCGCTGCTCTTTTTCGCGCTGGTGCTGAGCTTCGCTGGCTGCGGGATCGGCGGAAACGACAAATATCGCGTTGCCAAAACGCTTGCCCAGCAGCAGTTCTGCGTGGCCTTCCGGCCGGACGACAAGGCCGGTCCCGCCGTCATCGCCGCGATGCAGGAGCTGCAGGCGGAGGGCAAAGTGACCGAACTCTCGCAAAAGTGGTTCAACAGCGACGTTTCGACGCTCGAGGGAAAAAAGGACGCCGTGACCGCCCTCGCGGAAAAGCCCAAAAGCCGTACGCTGCTCATCGGCTGCGACGGAGGACGGCTCCCGTTTTCCGGCAAGGAGAACGCCGGCTTCACGGGCTTTGACGTCGAATTTGCGAAGGCGGTCTGCGCGAAGCTCGGCTGGACCGCGAAGTTCATCGCAATCGACGTCTCGCAGGCGGCGGTCGAGCTCGGCAGCGGCAACGTCGACTGCGTCTGGGGCGGCTACGCTTGGGAAAAGGACAATGCGGACGTCTTCGCCTCACCGGTCTACATGAAAAACACGATCGTCCTCGCCTCGCTCAAGTCCGGCGGCGCGCGCAGCATCGGCGGTCTTGCGGACAAGACGCTCACCCTCTCCGACAACGCCTACTACAACGCGATGCTTGAGCAGTATAAAAACCTTAAGTCGAAGCCCGCGTACATCGTCCGCGTCCAGAATGGCACGGCGGACTGCTTCGCGGCACTAAATGACGGCAAGGCCGACGCGATCGTCACCGACCGGCTGGCGCTGGGGTATTACTACAGCCGATAAAAAAATGCGCTCCAACGATAAAAAATGCGCTCCGAATGGAGCGCATTTTTTTAGTTCATCGTCCCGGCACTCTCGGCGAACAGGCGGTCGACCTGGGCCTTCAGACGTGCGTTTTCGGGGGCTTTCAGCTCGGGGTCCGTTTGCAAAAGCGCGTTCGCGGCGTCCTGCGCGTCGCGCAGGACGCGCATGTCGGTGCAGAGACTTGCGATGTGCATCTCCGGCAGACCGTGCTGGCGCGCGCCGAAAAAGTCGCCGGGTCCGCGCAGCCGCAGGTCCTCCTCGGAAATTTTGAAGCCGTCGTTCGTGCCCTCCAAAACCTTCAGCCGCTCCTTCGAGACGTCGTTATCGGCTTCGGAAAACAGGACGCAGTAGCTCCTGGCCCTGCCGCGCCCGACGCGGCCCCGGAGCTGGTGGAGCTGGCTCAGGCCGAAGCGCTCCGCATTTTCCACGACCATCAGTGTCGCGTTCGGGACGTCAACGCCGACCTCGACCACCGTGGTCGAAACGAGGATGTCAAGCTCGTGCTCGACAAACGCGCGCATGACCTTTTCCTTTTCGGCGGGGCGCAGTTTGCCGTGGACACAGCCGACGCGCAGGTCCGAAAAAACGCCCTGCTGCAGCTCGGCAGCGTATTCCTTTGCGCTCTTGAGGTCCATCGGCCGATCCTCGCTCTCCTCGACGGCGGGGCAGACGATAAAGACCTGGTGGCCCTCCGCGACCTGTCTGCGGATGAATTTCGTGATGCGTTCGCGCATGTCTTCGCCCACGGCGAAGGTGTCCACCTTCTGGCGGCCCGGCGGCATCTCGTCGATGACCGAGACATTGAGATCGCCGTAGATGATGAGCGCGAGTGTGCGCGGGATGGGCGTCGCGGACATAACGAGTGTGTGGGGGCTCTCGCCCTTCCCAACGAGCGCCGCGCGCTGGCCGACGCCGAAGCGGTGCTGCTCATCCGTGACGACTAAACCGAGATTTTGAAACGCGACCCCCTCGCTGAGTAACGCGTGTGTGCCGACGGCAAGGTCGGCCTCCCCGGTGGCGAGCAGGGCGAGGACTTCGCGCTTCTGCTTTGCTGTGAGCGCGCCCGTGAGCTTCACGACGCGGATGCCGAGGGGGGAGAGAAGCGTCGTGAAGGTATCAACGTGCTGACTCGCGAGAATTTCGGTCGGGGCCATGAACGC
>JAKOSQ010000040.1 GCA_029777215.1 Bacillota bacterium | reverse complement strand
TGACCGTCTTTGAAAAGCAGCGCCGCGTCGGCGGCATGCTCACGCTCGGCATCCCGAACTTCCGCCTCGAAAAGGGCGTTGTCGACGCCGAGATCGACGTTCTGCGCCGCATGAACGTCGAATTCAAAACCGGCGTCGAGGTCGGCAGGGATGTTACCATCCCGCAGCTCCGCGTGCAGGGCTTTGAAGCCTTCTATGTCGCCATCGGCGCGCAGGGCGGCAGAAAGCTGAATGTCCCCGGCGAGGACGCCGAGGGCGTGATCGCTGGCGTCGACTTCCTGCGTGATGTCGCGCTCACCGGCCGCCCGGCGCTCGAGGGAAAGGTCGTTGTGATCGGCGGCGGCAATGTCGCCATCGATGTCGCCCGCACCGCCGTGCGCAAGGGCGCGGACCATACCGCCATGTACTGCCTCGAGTCCGTCTCCGAAATGCCCGCTCTGCCCGAGGAGCAGGAGGAAGCAAAGGGCGAGGGCATAGAGATCAACAACGGCTGGGGCCCGAAGGAATTTGAGGTCACGGACGGCCGCGTCACCGGCGTCGTCTTCAAAAAGTGCGTTTCCGTCTTTGACGAAGACCACAAATTTGCCCCGAAATACGACGAAAACGATACGATCTCCGTTCCGGCGGACTTCGTGCTCGTCTCCGTCGGCCAGAGCATCGAGTGGGGCCGCATGCTCGATGGCGAGCGCGTAGAGCTCGGCCGCGGCAATACCGCGCAGGCGGACGGCTTCACCTACCAGACCGCGCAGCCGGACATCTTCGTCGGCGGCGACGTCTTCTCCGGCCCGAAGTTCGCAATCGACGCGATTGCCGCCGGCAAGCAGGGCGCCGTTTCCATCCACCGCTTCGTATGGCCCGGACAGAGCCTCACGATGGGCCGTGACCGCCGCCACTTCACGGCGCTCGACAAGGACAATCTCGACCGCGCCGAGATTGAAAAGGGCTTTGACAATACGCCGCGTCAGCGTCCGCTCAGAGACGAGACGAAGGCCATGACCTCCAGCGACGACCGCCTGACCTTCACCGAGGAGCAGCTCAAGAAGGAAGCCGCCCGCTGCCTCGGCTGCGGCGCGGCCCACGTCGACACCGTCAAGTGCTTCGGCTGCGGCGTCTGCGCGCAGATGTGCAAATTCGACGCAATCCACCTCACGAGAAAGTCCAGCGCCGAGAGCATTGCCTTTACTGACCGCCACGAGGCATTCGCGAAGTATGCGGAGCTCCGCAGGGAGAACATCCGCATCAAGAGGGACGCGCACAAGGCCTGAGCGAAAAGAAACCGTCGGGGCAGCGGAAGCTGCCCCGTATGATAAAAAAAGACTTTGAATATCCGAACGGATTTTCAAAGTCTTTTTCTTTTGCACAGCCGTGCCGCTCAGCCCGTGCAGGCCGGGCGCTCTTGTGCGAAATGCCTGTTTTCGCGCCGTAATTTCGTCGCATTTGAAGTGCCAGAGAGATTGACAGGTGGGGTGGCAGGTGCTATTTTATGTGTATAGCAATGTACAAAAAAGTGTAATTAACGGGAAAGGACATAGAAGTCATGGAGAATACGGAGATCATCAAGGGCCTGCAGGCCATCGTCGGTGCGGAGCGCGTCGTTACGAACGAGGCCGCCGTCGCCGAGGAGACGAAGGACGCCATCGGCTTCCGCCGCTACGAGCGGGCGGACGGCGTTTTCGACGTGCCGCAGGCACTCTGCGCCGTCAAGGTCAAAAGCACCGAGGAGGCATCGCAGGTCCTTGCGTTTTTAAACGCCAACAAGGTCAAGACCACGCCACGCACCGGCGGCTCGTCCGTCACGCAGGGCATCGAGCCCGTTGAGGGCGCGGTCATGCTCGACGGCAGCGAGATCACCGGCATCTATAAAATCGATGAAGTCAACATGCAGGTCACGACCGGCTGCGGCATGCCGCTGCAGGCGCTCGAGGATCAGCTTAACGCCATGGGCTACACGACCGGGCACAGCCCCCAGTCCCTCCCCCTCGCGCAGATGGGCGGCTTGGTTGCGACCCGCTCCATCGGTCAGTGGTCGACGCTCTACGGCGGCATCGAAAACCTGCTCGTCGGCCTCGAGGCTGTCATGGCGGACGGTCAAATTATCCGCATCAAAAACGTTCCGCGCCGCTCGACCGGCCCGGACCTCCGCAACCTGTTTTTGGGCTGCGAGGGCACGCTCGGCTTCATCACCGAGGTCACGGTAAAAATCTTCAAGTATAAGCCCGACGAGCGCTGGATGTGCGCCTACCAGATCGGCTCCATGCAGGACGGACTCGACGCCATCCGCGAGATCATGGTCGAGGGCTACCGCCCCGCCGTCGTGCGCCTGCACGACCCGGCGGAGGTCATGACCCTCTTCGGCGGCGTCGCGGAGGACGGCAAGGCGCTGATGCTGTTTTTGGCTGACGGCCCGAAGGCCATTGCCGACGCAACCGGCGCGGGCGTGGACGCCATTGTCAAAAAGCACGGGGCCGAGAGCCTCGGCACGAAGCCCGTCGAATCGTGGATCGAGACGCGCAACAATATCTCCAACGAGCTCGAGGAGACGAGCGAGCAGATGCACGACATGGGCACTTGCGTCGACACCTGCGAAATTTCCGCCAGCTGGTCCGAGATCGGCGAAATCTACAAGGCCGTCTGCGCGCGCGCCGAGGCCGAGATGGAAAACCTCATCGTTATCGGAGGCCACAGCTCCCACAGCTACATTAACGGCACGAACATCTACTTCCAGTTCCTGTTCCAGGTCACGGAGGAGCATACGGTCAAGGAAGACTACATGCACGTCATCCGCATCATCATGGAGGAGACGCTCGCGCGCGGCGGGTCCATCGCCCACCACCACGGCAGCGGCAAATACCGCACCGCGTGGATGCCGCAGGAGCACGGCAGCTCCTACCCGCTCATGTACAAATTAAAGGAAGCGCTCGACCCGAACGGTATCCTCAACGAAGGAATTCTGCTGGTCTGAGCGGGAGGCGAGAATTTGAACGTCAAAAAGATCAACCGGCGGCTGCAGAAAAACGGCTTTGCCGCCTTCTCCGTCCACGAGACGGAGGACGGCCTCGTCCTCACCGGCAAGAGCGATAACTGGGACGAGATCGTGAACGCCGGCTTCTGCGCCGCGAAGAAATACGGCAGGACGCACGTTATCAACGACTGCGTCTTCACGGGCGACGCCATCCCGCCCATCCGCGCGCCGAAGCTTGTCGACAAGGCCATCGACGGCATGAAGCCAGACGTCCTCGTCATCGGCGGCGGCGTCGTCGGCGCCGCGACCGCGCGGGAGCTCATGCGGCAAAAGCTCGACGTCCTCGTTGTCGAAAAGGAATACGACCTCGCGATCGGGGCCTCGGGCCGGAACGACGGCTGCGTCCACCCCGGCATCGACCTTTTGCCCGGCTGCGAAAAGCATTACTACAACGTCCGGGGCAACCGCATGTTCGATCAGCTTGCGAAGGACCTCGACATCGAGTTTGACCGCTGCGGCCAGACCGTCGTTTTCGACTCGAAAAAGCTCCTGCCCCTCGCGCCGCTCATCAAGCTCTATTTCAAGTGCATGGGCCTCGGCAATGTGCGGGTGATGACGGAAAAAAAGCTCAAGGCGTTTGAGCCGGCGCTGCGCGACGGCATGAAGCTCGGCCTCTTTTTCCCGACCGGCGGCGTCGTTTGCCCCTACAACCTCACGATCGCCCTCGGCGAGAACGCCGCACAGAACGGGGCGAAGTTCTCCTTTGACACTGTCGTCACCGGCATGGAGACGCAAGGCGGCAAAATTACCGCTGTCCACACGAACCGAGGCACGGTCTACCCCAGGGCCGTCGTCAACGCCGCGGGCGTCTTCACCGAGGACGTCGCCAAAATGGCGGGCGACCGCTTCTTCTCCATCCACCCACGCAAGGGGACAAACACGATTTTGGACCATAAGACCGTCTCCATGGTCCGTACCTCCTATTCGCTCATCAGCGAGCTCAAGGAAGAGGGCCACTCCAAGGGCGGCGGCATCATCCGCACGGTGGACCAGAATGTCCTCGTCGGCCCGGATGCCTTTGAGACTTACAAAAAAGAGGACTTTACGACCGAGGCCAAAAACGTCGCGGCGGTCTTTCAAAAGCAGGGCCGCGCCACCGAGCGCCTGCGCCAGTCGGACGCGATCACCTACTTTTCCGGCGTGCGCGCGGCAACCTTTGAGGAGGACTTCATCGTCGAAAAGGGCCGAAAGTGCGCGAACATCGTCCACGCCGCCGGCATCCAGTCGCCGGGCCTTACGGCGGCCCCGGCCATCGCCGTGGCGCTCGCGAAGATGTGCGGCGAGATTTTGACGGCGCAGGGCAAAAAGGCCGAAAAGAACCCGGATTTCGACCCGCACCGGCAGGGCATTCCGCGCCTCGCGAAGCTCCCGGACGCCGAGCGCGCGGCCTACATTGAAAAGAACCCGGCCTACGGCGAGATCGTTTGCCGCTGCGAGGAGATCAGCCGGGGCGAGATCGTCGACGCGCTGCACCGCCCCATCCCCTGCGTGACAGTCGACGGCGTCAAAAAGCGCTGCCGGCCCGGCATGGGCCGCTGTCAGGGCGGCTTCTGCGGGCCGCAGGTCGCAAAGATCATTTCCGAGGAGTGCAATATTCCGCTAGAAGCCGTCCGCAAGGCGGGCGAGGGCAGCGAGCTGCTGTTTGGCAAAACGAAGGGAGGCGCGGAAAATGGCTGATTACGATGTGACCGTCATCGGCGCGGGTCCGGCGGGCCTTGCCGCCGCGCTTGCCGCCGACGAAAAGGGAAAACGCGTCCTGCTCGTCGAGCGCGCCGCGCGCATGGGCGGAATTTTGAACCAGTGCATCCACGACGGCTTCGGCCTGCTGCGCTTCGGCGAACGGCTCTCCGGCTGCGAGTACGCCAGCCGCTATGTCCGCATGGTCGAGGCGGCGGGGATTGAAACGACGCTCCTGACTTTCGTCACCCGCGTCGAGAAAAAGGACGGCGTCTTCCACATCACACTCGTCACGAAAGACGGCGTCCGCACCGTCACGAGCACGGCGCTGGTGCTCTCCACCGGCTGCCGCGAGCGGACGGCAAAGCAGGTCGGCATCCACGGCACGCGTCCGGCGGGGGTTTACACCGCCGGCACCGCGCAGTACTATATCAATATCCTCGGCGAGCAGCCCGCCAAGCGGGTCGTTATCCTCGGCAGCGGCGACATCGGCCTCATCATGGCCCGCCGTCTGACGCTCGAGGGCGCGGAGGTTCTGGGCGTTTTTGAGGCCAAGTCCACGCCGAGCGGACTCACGCGCAACATCGCCCAGTGTCTCGATGACTTTGGCATCCCGCTCCATGTGAGCCACACGGTCACGCGCGTCTTCGGCGACGCGCGGCTCGAGGCCGTCGAAATTTCCGAGGTGGACGAAAAAATGCAGCCCATCCCGGGCACGGCGCAGAAGATCGACTGCGACACACTGATCCTCTCCGTCGGCCTCATCCCGGAAAACGAGCTGGCCGAGACGCTCGGTGTGACGCTCGACCCGCGCGCCAAGGGGCCGGTCTGCGACCAGAACTATGAAACGCTCGTCGACGGCGTCTTCGTCTGCGGCAACGCGCTGCACGTCAACGACCTCGTCGACTACGTCTCCGAGAGCGGCGCTTCCGCCGGCGCGGCGGCGGCGGATTACAGCGGAAAAGCGAGAGAACTCGCGGAGCTGACAGCCGACGGGGGCTTTCTCTACGCCGTCCCCGAACGGCTCGACACGGCAGGAGATCTCAGCAAGACGGTCGTCTTTTTCCGCAGCCGCGAGGTGCGCGAAAAGAGCCAGGTTTCCGTCAGCGTCAACGGCGAGACGGTCTTTACGAAAAAATATCAGCGGCTCAAGCCGCCCGAGATGGAGCGCATTGAGGTCGACCTCTCGCGCGTGAAGCCGGGCGACAGGGTGACGCTCGAGCTGCGGGAGGCGTGAGCATGGAAAAAACATTTGTCTGCATCGTCTGCCCCAACGGCTGCACGCTGCACGCGGCGGAGGAAAACGGGGTGATCTCGGTCACGGGCAACCGCTGCCCCAAGGGCGAGGAGTACGCCAAAGCCGAGCTCACGAACCCGGTCCGCACACTGACCACCAGCGTCGCGACCGTCTTCCCCGACCGTCCGGTCCTGCCCGTGCGCACGAGCGGGGCCATTCCCAAGGACGCAATCATGCCCGCAATGCGTGTGATCGCGGGCCTCCGCGTCAATCACGCGGTCGCCTGCGGCGACGTGATTGCGGAGAACTTCATGGGCTTCGGCGTGGATCTCGTCGCGACCGACGACCTGCGCGTTTAAAGGAGGCATGCTACATGGACAGAGCACTCGTCCTCACCTTTGACGTCGGCACGCAGAGCGCGCGCGGCGTGCTCGTCGACCTCGCCGGCAACATTCTTTTCAAAGCGCAGCGGCAGTATCAGCAGCCCTACTATTCGCTCAACCCCGGCTGGGCGGAGCAGCGCCCGGACTTCTACTGGGAAACGATCTGCGACTGCGCGCGCGAGCTCAGGGACGCCTCCGGCGCGCGCTGGAACGACGTTAAGGCCGTCACGGTCACAACCATCCGCGCCACGAGCGTCTGCCTCGACAAGGATGGCAAGCCCCTGCGCGACGCGATCGTCTGGCTCGACAACCGGCAGGCGAAGTGCGAAAAACCGCTGCCGCTGCATCTGCGCGCGGCTTTCCGCGTGATCGGCATGACCGGCACCGTGCAGCTCCAGCGCAAAGCCGCCGCCTGCAACTGGATCAAGGAAAACGAACCCGAGGTCTGGGCTAAGACCGCGCACTTTGTGCAGCTTTCGACCTACCTCTGCTACAAAATGTGCGGCAGATTGGCCGACGCGGACGCGAGCTGCTGCGGCCGCATCCCCTTTGACAACAAGACACGGACGTGGATGACGAAAAGCAATCCCGCCCGCTGCATCTTCGACGTCAGCGACGACCAGCTCTTTGAGCTTGTCAAGCCCGAAACCGTCATGGGCGGCGTCACGGAAGAAGCCTCGCGCGCGACCGGCATCCCCGCCGGCATCCCGCTCATCGCCACCGGCTCCGACAAAAACTGCGAGACGCTGGGCCTTTCCGTCATCTCGAACGACAAGGCCGCCATCAGCTTCGGCACGACTGCGACGATCGAATTTTCCCTCGACCGCTACGTCGAGCCGGAACCTTTCATGCCGCCCTATTGCTCCGTCGTGGACGGACGCTGGACGCCGGAAAAGGAGGTCCTGCGCGGCTACTGGCTGGTTTCGTGGTTCAAGCGCGAGTTTGCCGCCAAGGAGTGCATGGAGGCCGAGCGCACCGGCGTTTCCGCCGAGGAGCTTTTAAACCGCCGTTTGCACGAGGTCCCCGCCGGCTGCAACGGCCTCATGCTGCAGCCCTACTTCACCGCCGACACGAACATGCCCTTCGCCAAGGGCGCGGCGATCGGCCTTTCAGACGTGCACACCCGCGTTCACCTCTACCGCGCAATCATCGAGGGCATCAACCACTGCCTCTACACCGGCATGCGCAAGATGGAAAAGCGCGCGAAGGTGAAAATCAAGACGCTCTATGTCGCGGGCGGCGGCTCGCAGAGCGCCGAGATCTGCCAGATCACGGCGGACATGTTCGGCCTCCCGGTTGTGCGCACGCAGACGCACGAGGCCTGCGGCGTCGGCTCCGCGATGGTTGCCTTCAAGGCGCTCGGGTTCTTCGGGAGCTATGAGGAGGCCTGCGCCGCGATGGTACAGGAGACTTACCGCTACGAGCCGGACCTGCGCCTGCACGAATTTTACGACCACATGAACCGCCGCATTTTCAACCGCGTCTTTGCCCGCCTGCTGCCGCTCTACCACATTGCGGACGAGGAGTGCCGGAAGTACGGACTGGACAAAAAATAAGTAACGGTGTATCATATCTGCGGCAATCGGCGGCGCGGCCACAGCGAAGAAAAACCTTGTTGCTCCGTTTCCCGCAAGCGGAAAACTGCGCAAACGGAGTTCCTTCGCTTTTTTCCCGCAGAGTCTTCCGACTTTGCGGGAATTTTATCGCCTCATATCGGCCAAACGCGGTCAACTGCGCGGCGAAAGATGGAGAACAGGCATGAACATTCTCTGCTGCTTTAAAATTTCACCCGACTACGACAAGGTGGTCGAAAAGGACTGGGCCGCCGCCGAACTTTCCGGGCCGGACACGTCCTACGTCCCCCACGGCCCCGGCTGTTACGACGAGGCCGCGCTCGAGCTCGCTCTGCGTCTGCGGGACGAGGGACAAAAGCGCGGCGAGAGCGTCCGGATCACGGCGGCGACGGTGTCAAACGCCACACCAGCCGCCTTTGCCCGGCAGCTCTACGCGTTGGGTGTCGACCGCGTCGTGCGCGTTGAAGCGCCGGGGACGGACAACTTCCGGCCGGAAACGGTCAGCGCGGCCCTTTTTTCGGCCTTTTCCGGCGAAAAATTCGACCTCGTGGTCTGCGGCGCGCAGAGCGCCGAGGGCGGGAGTATGACGCCCTACCGCCTCGCGCAAAGGCTCGGCTTCCCCTGCCTTGCGGACGTCACCGATCTGTCGCTCGCGGACGGCGGGGTGCGCGTGGCGCGCGAGGTCCCGGGCGGCGAGCGGCGCGCGACCGTGACCGTCCCGGCAGTGTACGCCGTCGGCAGCGCGA
>JAKOSQ010000001.1 GCA_029777215.1 Bacillota bacterium | reverse complement strand
TCGACGATATTCTCCGGCTCCGACATCTGGATGGGCGTGAAGCGGTCGATCGTCGCCTCGTTCATGAAGTTCGTACCGGCGTAGTCCTCGTTCATCGTGATCGTGAAAGAGGAGACCGGGTGCATTTTGACAAGACCGTAGCCGGGGACCTCAATCTGCCGCGCCGCGTCAGTTAGAGAGCGGAGCACCTCGGCGCACTCGGGCCGGATGGTGTTGCCCTCGTCGAGCACAACGTCCGCCCCATCGCGGAGGTAGGAGAGCATGTCACTGAGCTTGTAGCGCATGACGCCGTTTTCGATTGTCGGGCCGCCGAGCAGGTCGAGTTTGTCGAGCTCCGCGTTGCCCTGAATGCGGTACTGTGGAATGGCGAGGACCCAGTCGACGGACTGCATGAGCGTGTTTTTGCCGCAGCCCTTGTTGCCGACGAGACGCAGATTCATGCCGCTCAGCCGATAGGCCAGCGCGCGGGTCAACTCGCCGCAGGCGTTCGACTGCGCGAATTTGACCGGGGGATCGGGGATCATCCACGGGCAGCGGGTGTCCTTCTGGATGGAGGCAAAGACCTGCAGAATGACGTTTTCCGGCACGGCCTGCTGCGTGAGGTAGGCGAGCTTGCGCTGCAGTTCCGGCAGCGTGCCGCGGCCCTCGGCGAAGGCGCGCTCGACGGCCGCGTCGAGTGCGTTTTTTGTCTCCTGCCAGACACAGGCCGTGTTTTCTTCAGTAGCCATGAACAGTCCCCCTTGCGGCAAACGCCGCCGATATTGCCTCCATCATAGCATGGGTTTGTTTTCCTGTCCATGCGCGCGAAAAAATTCGCGCTGGCCATACGGAAGAAAATACCGTGTGCGGCTTCATTTTGCCTCTTCCGACCAAATCCGACAAAGCGGTTGTGTTAATATGACGACAGAGGCGGGAAAAAGGGTAAGTCCGTCGATGGAGGCATTTAAATGAAAAAGCTGGAACGAATTTACGAGGAAATAGCAAAACGACATGGGACGACGCTGGAATGCGTGCGCCGGGACATCCGCAGCGCACTGGCGGCCGCCGCCCGGAATCAAGACCCGGAGGCACGCAGCGGATGGGAGTGCATCCCCCACAGCGTCGCGCAACCGACACCGGGCGAAGTTATCGCGTATTGCTCCGCAGAGGTCGTCAGACGGCTCAATGAACCGGAAGCCGCGGATGAACCGGAAGCCGCGGATAAACCGTGAGCCGCGGATAAACCGTGAGCCGCGGATGAACCGTAAGCAGATGACGAACCATCTTGAAAAAAATAATAAACGGGAGCGGCAGTTTTGCCGCTCCCGAGTTTCGCCTGTTCGCGCTTACCGCTCAGCCCTCGGAGGCGCGCTTGTCGGCATACATTAGCATGTCGATCCGGCTGATGAACTCCTCCGGCGTCATGGCGCTCGTGGGGTCGTAGGCCGCGCCGCCCATGCTGAAGCGCAGCTGGTAGGGCCGGAGGCCGCGGTGGTTGAATTCGTTGGCGCAGGCGTCGATGCTCTCAATGGCGGCCTGCAGGCGGCATTCGTCGTCGCTGCGCAGCAAGATGCAGAATTCGTCGCCGCCGTAGCGGGCGATGAGTGTGTCCGGACCGAGGGCGCGCTTCAAAAGGCCGGCGGCGTCCTCGAGCGCCGTGTCGCCGACGTTGTGGCCGAAGCTGTCGTTGATGGTTTTGAAGCGGTCGATGTCGAGCAGGATCGCGGAAAAACCGCTGCCTGCGCTGTCCCGCACAGCCTGCGCGAGGCTGATGTCGAGCTTCCGGCGGTTGTAGAGGCCGGTGAGGTAGTCGACGTCCATGCTGCGGCTTTGGACAAGAACAAAGACAATGATGAGGGAGTAGGCCGTCGCGTTGAGCGCGAAGGCGATGCCGTAAAACGCAAACTGGATAATGTTTGTGACGACCGGAATGGTCGGGAACAGAAACAGCGCGTAGAAGTAACGCCGCTCGAGCCGCTCCCGGCAGCGCGTGATGAGAAGCTCGCAGAGGAGGATCATCAGCACCGTCACCAGACTTGTGATCCAGAAGAGCGGGCCGCGGTGGTAGACATTCGCGGCGTCGAAATAATAGAGCCAGCCCGTGAAGGGCGTTGCAATGACGGCGGCGGTGTTGACCGCGTAGAGGGAAAACTGGAAGATCGCCCCGCGCTTTTCCGATGCCCGGTCGAGCCCGATCTGGTCGCAGAGGTAGAAGTACCAGCTGGGGACCAGCAGCGGATTGAAAAGAAAGAGCACAAAGTTGCCGATCTTGCAGAGCGTGAAGAGCGTGCCGCTCTGACCGTCAAAGCGGCTGAGCATGTCGGCGACGATGAGCAGAAAGTTCAGAACGACAATGGACAGAAACAGCCGCTGACGGCGCGGATGCGCCGCGTATTCGGCGGCCTGCCGGCGCACAGCGATATAGATGAAGGCGAGCAGCGCGGCAGAATAGAGACTGATGCCGACGTTGATGCCGAACCTGAATGTGAACATGTGTTTCCTCCCACCGGTCGCATGGAGGCGCGCAGCGCGCCGCACCGCCGCAGTTTAGCGGCAAAAAGTGATAAAATGACAGAATAATTCCTAAAACATTATACCATTGTTTTCCGCTGTGGGTGAATTTTTTGACGGTTTGTTACGCTTCGTGCACAGAAAAGGAACAGCTCCGGCCACATCTGCGGCCGGAGCTGTTCGATTTTCGGGTCGGGATTTACTTTTTCAGCAGCTTTGCAAGGTCGGCCTCCGGGGTCGAGATCGGTGCGATGCCATAGTTCTCGACGAGGAAATCGAGGACGTTCGGAGACAGGAACGCCGGGAGGGACGGCCCGAGCAGGATGTTTTTGATGCCGAGGTGGAGGAGAGTCAGCAGGATGCAGACGGCCTTCTGCTCGTACCACGAGAGGACGAAGGAGAGCGGCAGCTCGTTGACGCCGCAGTTGAACGCGCCCGCGAGGGCCACAGCCACCTGGATCGCGCCGTAGGCGTCGTTGCACTGGCCCATGTCGAGGATGCGGGGCAGGCCCGCGACCGTGCCGAGATCGAGGTCGTTGAAGCGGTACTTGCCGCAGGCGAGCGTCAGAATGGCGCTGTCCGCCGGGGTCTGCTCTACGAACTCTGTGTAGTAGTTGCGGCCCGGCTTTGCACCGTCGCAGCCCGCGACGAGGAAGAAGTGAGAGATCTGGCCGGCCTTGACGGCTTCGACGATCGCGCCGGCGTTCGAGAGGACCGTTTCGCGGCCAAAGCCGGTCGTGACCTGTGTGCCGCCGTTGATGCCGGTGAATTCTCTGTCCTCGCTGTAACCGCCGAGGGCAAGAGCCTTTTCGATGACGGCGGAGAAATTCTTCTTGTCGTCGATGTGCGGCGTGTTCGGGAACTGCACGACGCCGGTGGTGAAGACGCGGTCGGCGTAGGAGCTCTTCGGGATCATGAGGCAGTTCGTCGTGTAGAGGATCGGGGCCGGGATGCCATCGAATTCCTTCTGCTGGTTCTGCCAGGCGGTGCCGAAATTGCCCTTGAGCTGCGGGTGCTTTTTGAGCTCAGGGTAGGCGAGGGCCGGGAGCATTTCGCCGTGGGTGTAGATGTTGACGCCCTTGCCGTCCGTCTGCTCGAGCAGGAGCTTGAGGTCGCGGAGGTCATGACCGGTGACGACGATGAAAGGGCCTTTTTCGACCTTGAGCGGGACGGTGACCGGAACGGGCGTTCCGTAAGTTTCGGTGTTCGCCTTGTCGAGCAGCGCCATGCAGGCGAGGTTGACTTCTCCGACCTTCAAAACGAGCGGGAGGAGACTGTCCATCGTGCCGACGCTTCCGACGGCGGCGAGACCCTCAAAGAAGAAGTTCGTCACCGTGTCTTCGGTGTAGCCGAGAACTGCCGCGTGGGAGGCGTAGGCCGCCATGCCGCGCAGACCGAAGAGAATGAGGGACTTGAGGCTGCGGATGTCCTCGTTGTCGCCCCAGAGCTTTGCCATGTCGTAGTCGGCGGCGTTGGGCGCGAGCTCGTGGACGCGGTCCGTGACCTTCTGGACGGCGGGGCCGTCAAAGTCGACGTTTGTGATCGTCGTGAAAAGGCCGTCGATCATGACGTTTGCGGCCTCCTTCGAGGGGCACTTGCCACCCGCGTCAACGGCGAGGCCGATCAGCGCGCCGGTGAGCTTATCCTGCAGATTTGCGACGTCGGCGCTCTTGCCGCAGACGCCTGCGCGGCCTGTGCAGCCCGTGCAGGCGGCCGTCTGTTCACACTGGAAGCAAAACATTTCACTCATTTTTGTAGTCTCCTTATTTGTTATTCTTCGGTTGAAATGACGTTTGAGGGGCAGCCGTCGACGGCTTCGGCAACGGCGGCTTCCTCCGCCGGCGTGGGCTGGGCGTGGACCTCGGCGAGTCCGTCGTCCGCTACATGGAACACTTCGGGGCAGGTCCCCTCGCAGAGACCGCAGCCGATGCAGCCGCTTTTATCGATCGTAACTTTCATGTGTCGCTCCTTTCGGTCTTCAGTCCAGAATGTCGCCCTCAGTGGAGAGGGTCACGACCTGCCAGGGGATCATCTTGCCGCTGTTCTGGAGCGCCGTCTTGACGGCGGCTTCCATGCCGCCGCAGCAGGGAACCTCCATGCGGACAACGGTGACGCTCTTGATGTCATTGTTTTTGAGGATCTCAGTGAGCTTTTCGGAATAATCGACGCTGTCGAGCTTCGGGCAGCCGATGAGGGTGACGTGGTTTTTAATGAAGCGCTCGTGGAAGTCCGCGCGGGCGTAAGCCGTGCAGTCCGCCGCGACGAGGAGCTTCGCGCCGTTGAAGTATGGGGCCGAGGTCGGGACGAGCTTGATTTGTACCGGCCACTGGCTGAGCTCGGAGGGCGTTTCGCACGCACAGACCGGCGCTTCACTGTGAGGAGTCGCCTTGCGGGCGAGGACCTTGGACTGGGTGCCGGGGCAGCCGCAGGGGAGCGGCGCGGCGGACTTTTCGGCCTTGTGCTGCGCGACCGCCTTTTCGTCGTAGGCGGCGGCCTCGCGCTCCGTGAAGCTGATCGCGCCGGTTGGGCAGCCGGGCAGGCAGTCGCCGAGTCCGTCGCAGTAGTCGTCGCGCATGAGCCTGGCCTTGCCGTTCACCATCGCGATCGCGCCCTCGTGGCAGGCCGCCGCGCACGCGCCGCAGCCGTTGCACTTTTCTTCGTTTATTTCAATAATTTTTCTTTTCATATCTTGTCGCCTCCTTGACTTTCTAACGTCAGTCTACTATACTAATTACAACAAGTATGTTGTAATTACAACGAAAGCGTGTTTTTATGAAAGAATTTTTGCCAGTCCTGAAAAAATCTCCGCTCTTCTCGGGCATCGAGGAGGCGGAGATCGAGGCGATGACGGGCTGTCTCGGCGCGGAGACGCGCACATATCAAAAAGACGAGCTCGTCTACCGCTTTGGCGACACGGTCGAGAGCGTCGGGCTGGTGCTCACGGGGAAGGTCTACATTGTGCGCGAGGACTTCTGGGGCAACCGCAACCTCGTAAGCGTTGCCGAGCCGGGCCAGACCTTTGCCGAGAGCTACGCCTGCACGGCGACGCCCCTCGGCGTGGCGGTGCTCGCGGGGGAGAAGACGCAGGTCGCCTTTTTCCGCGTCCGCCGTGTGCTGACGACCTGCCCGAACGCCTGCTCGTTTCACGCGCGGCTGGTGCGGAACCTCCTGTCCACGCTCGCGGAGAAGAACCTTTTGATGAACGAAAAGCTCACGCATGTCACGCAGCGCACGCTGCGCGAAAAGCTTTTAAGCTATCTCTCGTCCGAGTCGGCGCGCGCGGGCGCGGCGAGCTTTGAAATCCCCTTCAACCGCCAGCAGCTCGCGGACTATCTCTCCGCCGACCGCTCGGCCCTGTCGGCGGAGCTCTCGCGCATGCGCGGCGAGGGTCTGATCGAATTTGAAAAGAACAGCTTCCGCCTGCTGTGAGACTGGCGGAAAAGCCCTGTGGACTTTTGCGGCAGATCGCAGACGGCGGCGGACCCGAAACCGGGTCCGCCGCCGCTGGTTTTATGTCTGATCGAGGATTTTTTTGAAGCGCTCGAGCTTCATGCCGCGGCCGACCGCGAGACGGCTGATGCTGTAGCGGTCCTTGCCGCTGTGCCAGTAGCCGCATTTCGTGGTGACGGCGTAGTCGTAATACTTCGGCGCGAGGCGGAGCACGGCGCTGTTGAAGCGCCCCTCGGGGTAGGACAGCGCAATGACGGGCTTTCCCGTGAGCGCTTCGATCGTCTCTTTTGACTGGCGCATCTCAAGCGCCGCGTCGTCTCTGCTGAGACCGGTCAGGCGGCAGTGCCGGACCGTGTGGCTCTGGAAGGAGATGAGATCGCCCATTGCGAGGATGTCGTCGCCGTCTAAAAAGTTCGGCGCGCCGATGTCGCCGGAGATCATGAAGACAGTCGCGCGGAAGCCGTGCTTTTTTAAAATGGGGTAGGCCTCGGTGAAATTGTCGCGGTAGCCGTCGTCAAAGGTGATGAGGACGGGCTTTTTAAAGTTTTCCGCGTCCGCGAGTTCGTCAAAGGTGATAGGCGTAAAGCCCCCGTCAGCGATGGCCTGCATCTGTGCGGCGAACTCCCTCGGCCGGACCGAGAGCACCGGCTCGCCGAGCGGCGTTTCGTTCACGCTGTGGTACATGAGCACCGGCACGAAAAGGGGCTCGTCCTTGCCCGCGAGACGGTACTCGATGCGGAGCGCCGTCACCGCGACTGCGTTCGCCGCCCGGCGGACGCAGTGCCGGAAGTGGAAGGCACCTGTGCCGTAGAGCACACCGAGCAGCAAAACAGCGGCGAGAAGAATCCAAATCTTCTTTTTTATGGTGAGCACCTCCCATTGGGCCGCAGCCTGTCACATGGACAGACAAATTTTATATTCATAGGACGCCGCACCGTGCGGCTTTGTTTCCTATTTTCCGCGGGAGCGGGCGAAATTTCGGTCGAAAGCCGTCGATCGGTACTTGACTTCGCGGCGACGGCGGGGATATACTGCATTTATACGAATATCTGGCATGAATTTTGCGCCTGACGTCGAAAATACGCTTTGAGACGAAAGCTCGCAGGACACAGCGAAGCCCGCTTCGGGGGGCTTTGCCCGCTGACCGCGTCTTTCATCGGAAGGACGCGCTTTTTTTGTGCTTTGGAGGGTAATATGGAGACAAGAGTTGCGATCATCGGCATCATCGTCGAAGACGAGGGCAGCGTTGAAGAATTAAACGCCGTTTTGCACACCTACGGCAAGTACATCATCGGCCGCATGGGCATTCCCTACCGGCAGAAGAAGGTCAACATTATCAGCGTCGCCGTCGACGCGCCGCAGGACGTCATTTCGGCCCTCTCCGGCAAGCTTGGACGCATCCCCGGCGTGAGTGCCAAGGCGGCCTACTCGAATGTCGCGGGTGCCGAATGAACGAACTGAAAAAGACCGGATCGCTCTCGCCCGGACAGACCGCTTTCCTCTGGCTGCTGCCGGTCGTGACGGCGGTACTCGCCCTCGGCGTCGGACGGCTGTGGATATCGCCCGCCGAGATATTTCAGAGCATTTCGGCCAGACTCGGCAGCGGTGCGGCGCTCTCGGCGCAGACCGAAAAGGTCCTCTGGACCATCCGCATGCCGCGCGTCCTCATGGCGCTCGCGGTCGGGGCTGGCCTGTCCGTCTCGGGCTGCGCGTTCCAGAGCCTCTTTGCCAACCCCCTCGCGACGCCGGACACCATCGGCGTCGCCTCGGGCGCGTGCTTCGGCGCGGCGCTTGCGCTGCTGCTCGGCTTTGGCATGCTCGGCGTGCAGGCCACAGCTCTCGCCTTCGGCATTGCCGCCGTCGCGCTGACCTGGCTCTCCTGTGCCGGACGCGAGCGCACGACCGGGACCTTCGTCCTCGCGGGCATCATGGTCGGGTCGTTTTTCTCGGCCCTCGTCTCGATCGTCAAATTTCTCGCGGACACCGAGTCGCAGCTGCCGTCGATCACCTTCTGGCTGATGGGCAGCTTCAACACGGCGGGGTATCGCACCCTTGCGCTCGGCCTGCCGCCGATCGCGGTCGGCATTGCCGTGCTGCTGCTTCTGCGCTGGCGCATGAACGTGCTGCCGCTCGCGGACGACGAGGCCCGCGCCACCGGCACGAACATGAAGCTGCTGCGCGGCGTCACCGTCCTGTGCGCGACGGCGATCACGGCCTCCTGCGTTTCAATGTGCGGACAGGTCGGCTGGGTGGGCCTTTTAGTCCCGCACATCTGCCGCATGAAATTCGGCAACAACCATCTCGTTCTGGTGCCTGCGTCGATCTCGGTCGGCGCGGCGTTCATGGTTGCGGTGGACACGCTCGCGCGCAGTGCGACCTCGGCGCAGATTCCGATTTCGGCCCTCACGGCAGTCATCGG
>JAKOSQ010000039.1 GCA_029777215.1 Bacillota bacterium | reverse complement strand
CAACGACTTCACAAAGCACACCGGCAGGACCGCCAAGTGCATGATCCTCAACACCGGCCACGACTACGCCTTCAAAAACGGACAGAACGCGATGGTCTATGACCTGTCAAAATAGTCCTGCGATACGATTTTCAGACAGAAAAAACAGGAGACCGCAAAGGCGGCCTCCTGTTTTTTTCTGTAATAAGCCTCGCAGAGTTCGCGCCCGAAGGCGTCACCCCGTTAGCCCGCTTCGTCGAACTGGCTGTTGTACAGGTCGGCGTAGGCGCCGCCGCGGGCGAGGAGCTCGTCGTGCGTGCCGCTTTCGACGATATCGCCGTCGTTCATAACGAGGATGAGGTCGGCGTTTTTGATCGTCGAGAGCCGGTGCGCGATGACAAAGGAGGTGCGGCCCTCCATGAGCTGGTCCATCGCCTTCTGAATTTGCAGCTCGGTGCGCGTGTCGACGGAGCTTGTCGCCTCGTCCAGAATGAGCATCGGGGCGTTGCGCACCATCGCGCGGGCGATCGTGAGCTGCTGGCGCTGACCGGCGGACAGGCTCGTTTCGCCCGTGAGCACAGTGTCGTAGCCCTGTGGCAGGGTCTGAATAAAGTGGTGGATGCCGACGGCGCGGCAGGCGCGCTCGACCTCGGCGTCTGTGACGCCCTCCTTGCAGTAGACGACGTTTTCGCGGATCGTGCCCTCAAAGAGCCAGGTGTCCTGCAAGACCATGCAGAACTGCTCGTGGACATTGCCGCGCGGGATCTCCGTCGTCGGCACGTCGTCGATGCGAATCTCGCCTCCCTGCAGCTCGTGAAAGCGCATGAGAAGGTTCACCATCGTCGTCTTGCCCGCGCCGGTCGGACCGACGATCGCGATCTTCTGGCCGGGCTTTGCCTCGGCGGAGAAGTCGTGGATGACGAGCTTGTCGGTGTCCTCATAGCCGAAGCGGACGTGACTGAATGCGACCTCGCCGCGGATGTTTTCGAGGCGCTTTGTCTTCGCGCTCTCGTTGGCCATTTCGTCGGCTTCGAGGAAGGCGAACACGCGCTCGCTCGCGGCGGCGGCGGACTGCATGTTCGTGAACGCCTGCGCCATCTGCGACAGCGGCTGAGTGAACAGGCGCACATAGACCATGAAGGCGACGATGTCGCCGAAGGGGATCTTGCCGTCGAGCACGAGGGCCGCGCCCGTGACACACACGGAGACGTAGCCGAGGTTGCCGACGAAGATCATGAGCGGCATCATGAGGCCGGAGAGGAACTGCGATTTGAACGCGCTCTGGCGCAGGCGGCCGTTGATCTCGTCGAAGGTCTCCTTCGCGGCGCGCTCGCCGTTGTAGGCCTTGACGACGTTGTGGCCCGCGTAGACCTCCTCGATGTGGCCGTCCATTGCGCCGAGGTTGCGCTGCTGGATGGAGAAGTATTTCTGCGAGCGGGACATGATGAGCATCATCAGCACGAAGCCGACGACCGAGGAGAGGATGGCCGCGAGCGCCATGGTGCCGTTCGTCACGAGCATCATGACGAGCGAACCGACGAAGAGCGTCACGCTCGAAACGAGCATGCCGATGCTCTGGTTGAGCGTCTGGCCGATGGTGTCGACGTCGTTCGTGACGAGACTCAGCACGTCGCCGAAGGAGTGCTTGTTGTAAAACCAGACCGGGACGCGGTTGATTTTACTCGAGACGTCCGTGCGCAGACCCTTGGTGATCTTCTGCGTGGCGGTTGCCATGATGAAGCCCTGTGTGAAGGTCGCGACCGCGCTCACGCAGTAGATGACGACGAGCGTCACCGCGATCTTGACGACGGCGTCGAGGTCGACGCCGGTCATGAAGCCGTCCGTGATGAGGTTCGTGATCTTGCTGAGCCTGCTCGGACCCATGAGCGTGAGCACAGAGCCGAGCGCGGCGCAGGCGAGCGCCACGAGGAACGCGACCTTCTGCGAGGAACAGTAGGCGATGAGCTTTGCCCAGGTGCCCTTGAAGTCGGCGGGCTTTTCAACCGCGCTGACTGCGCCCGGACCGTGCGGACGCGGCTGCTGCGGTTTTCCCTGACCGATGGTATATTCGTCTTTCGCCATTATGCAAGTTCCTCCTTTGAAAGCTGAGAGAGCGCGATCTCCTGATAGACCGGGCAGTTCTCCATGAGCTCGTGATGGTTGCCGATGCCGACGACCTTGCCCTCTTCCAGAACGACGATGCGGTCGGCGTCGAGCACTGTGCCGATACGCT
>JAKOSQ010000038.1 GCA_029777215.1 Bacillota bacterium | reverse complement strand
TACTGCTTCTCGCCGGTCTCGGCCTCTTTTGCGACGTTCTCGCTGGTGCCGGTCTTGCCGCCGATGCGGTAGCCCGCGACGTAGGCATTTTTGCCGGTGCCCTCGACCTTGTCGCCGACGACCTTTTCAAGCATCTCGCAGACGGTCTTCGAGGTCTCCGCCGAGATGACCTGGCGGACAACGGTCGGCTCCGTCTTCGAGGCGACCGAGCCGTCCGAATTGAGCGTTTCCTTGACGATATAGGGCTTCATGAGGTTTCCGCCGTTGACACAGGCGGAGACCGCCGTGATGAGCTGCAGCGGGGTGATGTTGAAGGTCTGACCGAAGGACGCCGCCGCGAGCTGCGACTTGCTGTCCGGGTTGCAGAAGGTGTTTTTGCTCCACCAGAGGCTGCCGCTCTCGCCGGGCAGGTCGATGCCGGTGTCGCCGGTGAGCTGCGCGTCCGGGTCGTTGGAGGCGTTCATGAGGCCAAAGGCCTCGCAGTAATCGTAAAAGCGCTGGGCGCCGACCTTCAGACCGATCTGCATGAAGGCGACGTTGCAGGAGTGCTGCAGCGCCTGCGTGAGCGTCTGGCTGCCGTGGCCGGTGGTCTTCCAGCAGTGGCGCGGCGTCTTGTCGCCGGTCACCAGCAGGCTGCCGCCGCAGTAAAAGGTGTCCGAGGGCTTGACGGCTCCGTCGTTGAGCGCCATGGAGAGCGTGATGATCTTAAAAGTGGAGCCGGGCTCGTAGGTGTCGTTGATGGCCTTGTTGCGCCACTGCTTCTGCTGCGCCGCGGTGAGCTCCTGCTGCTTGGCTGTCTCGTCCGACATGGCGTCGATCTTTTTCTGCTCCGTCTCGCTGACGGCCTGGTAGTTGTTGAGATCGTAGTTGTCGAGACTGACCATGCCGAGGATGCCGCCGGTCTTGACGTTCATCGCGATGGCGGCAGCGCCGTTTTTCACGTCGTAGTCCTGTACGGCCTGCTCGAGCTGCTTTTCCATGTAATACTGAACGGTCGAGTCGATCGTTGTGACGAGGCTCTTGCCGTTTTCGCCGTCGTAATAGTCTTCAAAGTTCGTGAAGAGCATGTCGGTACCGGCGGCGTTCTTGGCGTGTACAGTCGTTCCGCTCACGCCGGTGAGCGTCTTGTCGTAGTAGTTTTCAAGGCCGGCGAGACCGGAGTTGTCCGTCCCGACAAAGCCGATGACCTGTGCCGCGAGGCTGCTGTAAGGATAATAGCGCTTCGAGTTCTCTTCGATCTGGACGCCGGAGAGCTTATTTTTGCTCTTGAATTCCTCTACCTTTTTTGCGACGTCCGGTTCGACCTTGCGGGCGATGAGCTGATAGCCGGATTTCGTTTTCGCGGTCTTGGCGAGGATCTCGTTGTAGTCGATACCGAGAATTTCCGAGAGCGTGCGGGCGATGAGCTCGGCGTCCTCCCCGTTTTTCTTGATCGCGCTGGGGTTGATGATGATGTCGTCCACGCTCGCGCTCATGGCGAGAATTTTCATGTTCGCGTCGTAGATTGTGCCGCGCGCGGCGGACACAGTCGTCTCGCGGACCTGCTGGTCGATGGCCTTCGTTTCATAGAAATTGTGCTTTATGATCTGCAGATTGAAGAGCTGTGCCGCCAGCACTAAAAATGCAGCGATGCCGCACACCATCAAAAGGACCAGTGTGCGGCGAAGCATCATCGCGTTCGGCGTGGTGGGAGGATTCTGTTTTCTGGTAGGCTCCGTCATTGCTGTTTCCCCTTTGCTGCGGAAGTACCCTCATTTGTACGCCATCGTCAGGCGAAATATTCCGCCAGCGAGGCAAATGCGGCGCGGATGCGCGCGGCGAGACTGTCCTCGTCCTTCGCCTCGATAACGACCGCCTTGTCGGGCACGCTGCTGTCGAGATAATAGACCTGGTCGTCGCGGGCGCGCTGCATGCCGAGCTGCGTTGTGGCGTAGGTCTCGAGCTCGGTGGTGTTGAAGGCTTTTTCGTAGTTGATGAGCAGACGGTTCTGATCGGTCTTGAGCGTTTCGAGCTGGGTCTGGAGCCGGGCCGTCTGGTCCGTGGCCTCCGTGAGCTGGATCTTTGCCATCAACGTGAAAACGAGGAGAACGGCCGCGCACAGATAGCCGACGATCGCCATCGGCGCAACGGCCTGCCGCGCGCGGACCCGCGGTGCCGCGGCGACCTCGTCCGAAACGGCGGGGGCGCCGGGAATGATGACCTGCCGGTCGACCGGGCGACCGGTGTGCAGCGGTGCGGTGCGCTCATAATCGTATGCGAGATTGCCGTAGGTGGCTTCCGTCCCGTATCTTCTCTGTCTCGCTTCTGCTGCAGCCATCGTTTCTCCTCCTTATGAGCATGTTTCGGGAGCATGGCTCCCCGCGGGTCTCAGACCCGTTCCGCCACGCGGAGCTTCGCGCTCCGGGAGCGGGGATTTTCGCCGAGTTCATCGCTCGCCGGTAAAAGCGGTTTGCGGGAGACGCTCTTGAGCGTCTGGACAAAGCCGCAGGTGCACACCGGAAAATCGCGCGGACAGGTGCAGCCGTTCTCGCGGGAGGTGATCGCGTTTTTGACGATGCGGTCCTCGAGCGAATGGAAGCTCACGACGCAGAGCC
>JAKOSQ010000037.1 GCA_029777215.1 Bacillota bacterium | reverse complement strand
CTTGCCGCCGTGGTTGCCGGCTTCGATGTACTTCTTCGCGTTGTCCCAGGCACCGCCCGCGTTGGACATGAACACTGCCATTGCAAAGCCGGTGACGGAGACGCCGCCGAGCAGACCGACAACACCCTCTGCGCCGAGGACGAGGCCGGTTGCGATCGGGACGATGATGGCGAGGAGTGCCGGGGCGACCATCTCATGGAGCGCGCCCTCGGTGCACAGACCGACGCAGGCTGCGTAGTCCGGCTTGGCCTTGCCTTCCATGATGCCGGTGATCTCGTGGAACTGACGACGTACTTCGACGACGATGTTCTGCGCGGCGACCTGGACGGCGCTCATGGTGAGTGCGGAGAAGACGAAGGTGAGCATCGCGCCGAGGAACAGGCCGACGAGGACCTTCGGGTTGTCGATGGCGAGATTCATCTTTGTGCCGAGTTTGCCGTTTGCGATGTTGACGTAGGAAACGATCAGAGCGAGTGCGGTGAGGGAAGCGGAGCCGATCGCGAAGCCCTTGCCGGTGGCAGCGGTGGTGTTGCCGAGGGAGTCGAGGGCGTCGGTGCGGTTGCGGACTTCCTCAGGAAGACCGGACATCTCGGCGATGCCGCCGGCGTTGTCGGCGACAGGACCGTAAGCGTCGGTTGCGAGGGTAATGCCGAGCGTGCAGAGCATGCCGACAGCCGCGATGCCGATGCCGTAGAGGCCGCCGTTGAGCTGCGCGTCACTGCCGGCCTCAAAGCCGGAGCCCGCTGCAAAGTAGCTGATGATGACCGCTGCCGCGATAATGAGAATCGAGGGCAGGGTGGACTTCATGCCGAGGGAGAGGCCGCCGATGATGACGGTCGCGGAGCCGGTCTCGGAGGCGTCGGCCAGCTTCTGGGTGGGCTTGTATGTATCGGAGGTGAAGTACTCCGTGAAGTAGCCGATGGCGCAGCCGCCAATCAGACCGCAGAGGATCGCTGCATAGATGCCGACCCAGTGGTCCGGAATGAGCCACTTCGTGAGGAAGGCGGAAGCGACTGCCGCGAGGATCGCCGCGAGGTAGGTGCCTGTGCGGAGGCTCTTGAGCAGCGTGATCTGCGTGGCGTCTTCCTTGGTCTTGACGAAGAGAGAGCCGATGACGGAGCAGATGATGCCGACGACCGCGATGGCCATCGGGAGCATCATGCCCTTGAAGCCGTAGCCCGCAGCAGCGCCGAGAGCGAAGGTGGACAGAACGGAGCCGACATAGCTCTCGTAGAGGTCCGCGCCCATACCGGCGACGTCGCCGACGTTGTCGCCGACGTTATCAGCGATCGTGGCGGGGTTGCGGGGGTCGTCCTCGGGGATACCGGCTTCGACCTTGCCGACGAGGTCGGCGCCGACGTCGGCAGCCTTCGTGTAGATGCCGCCGCCGACACGGGCGAACAGCGCCATGAAAGAAGCGCCCATGCCGTTCATGACCATGATGTTGCCGAAGGTGTTCGGGTCAGTGATCTTGAAGACAAAGTAGAGGATGCAGATCCAAATGGAAATGTCGAGCATGCCGAGTCCGACAACGGTGAAGCCCATGACGGAACCGGAAGAGAAGGCGACGCCGAGGCCCTTGTTGAGGCTCTCGGACGCAGCCTGCGCCGTGCGGGAGTTGGCCTGCGTGGCGATCTTCATGCCCGTGAGACCTGCGAGCATCGACCACAGGCCGCCCGTCAGGAATGCAAACGGCGTGAACTTGGAGAGCATTGCGCCGTCCGTGCCGAAAGCCATGGCAAGCAGGATCACGAACACGACCAAAAAGACCTTTGCGACGGTTGTGTACTGCTTCTTGAGGTATGCATTCGCGCCTTCACGAATGTGGGAGGCGATCTCCTGCATTTGCTCGGTACCCTCGGAATAGCTCATGACCTTTTTCGCTCTGAAGAGAGCGTAAATGATCGCGATTGCGAATCCGACGAAACCGATCCAGTAGTAACTGAAACTGTCCATTGATTTCACTCCTATAATAATTTTCCTCCCTGAGCCAGATCGGTGGGGTCTGGACTCAGCAATTACATATCATAAACCATACGCGCCGAAATTACAAACCTAAAATCAAAAAATTCTCACTTTCTTCGGCGAAAAAGTTCATACAACATGAACAAGAGGGTTTCGTTGTAACTTTTTACGAAAATTCGTTCTATACATTCCAGATGTCCGTACGACTTGCGCAATTCATTTTCTGTGGTATACTGACACCGCACAAAAAGAAGTTCGGAGGAACTGTAATGAAAGGTATCATTCTTGCGGCGGGAAAGGGCACCCGTCTTTATCCGATCACGCACTGCATCTGCAAGCCGCTGCTCCCGGTCTACGATAAGCCGATGATCTACTATCCCCTCGCGCTCCTGCTCGAAATGGGCATCACGGACAGCCTGCTGATCGTCCCGCCCGAGGACGAGGAGGCTTTCCGCAACCTACTCGGCACGGGGGAGAACTTCGGCGCGCACCTTACATATATAAAACAGTACGAAAAGCGCGGTATCGCGGATGCGTTTCTGCTCGGCGAGGACTTCATCGCGGGCGACCGCGTGTGTCTCGCGCTCGGTGACAACATCTTTTTCGGCGGCGGCATGCGCAAAAAGCTCCTTGAAGCGCGCGACAGCACCGCCGGCGCGACCGTCTTCGGCTGCTGGATGGACGACCCGCGCCCCTTCGGTGTTGTGGAGTTCGATGAGAGCGGTCGTGTCATCAGCATCGAGGAAAAGCCGCAGGAGCCAAAAT
>JAKOSQ010000004.1 GCA_029777215.1 Bacillota bacterium | reverse complement strand
TTGCCGATCGGCCCGCTCAGAAAAAAATCGTATCGGTCTTTCACGCCTACACCTCCAGATCGAGCTTCTTGAAAACCTCTATGGCATGCGAGGCTTGCCCCGCCGCGTCGCGGAGCGCGTTGTTGATGGTCGCTTCCGCGTACCATTCCGGCGGGTCTTTCAGGGGGAGTTCCTCACAGTTGAACCGAAGAACGCCGCCGCCCATCGGGTCGGCGAGGGTGCGGTAACAGCGGTCGCTCGAATGCTTCCACTCCCGCAGCCCCATCCGCCGGAAACCGGAACGCAAGAGGTCGTTGTCGAAGGTGGATCCGTTGCCCCACAGCTCGATCGGCTCCTTACGCCCGAGCCACGCCGAAAACCGCAGGAACGCCTCAAAGCAGCCTTCGCCGCCCGGCGCCCCGAGGTTCACAAGCTCGCTGCCGCCGTTTAGAAACCACAGCCTGAGGGCGTCCGCCTCAATGTGGAAGCCAGCCTCAAGCGAGCTGCGCAGGTCAACGCGGGAATAAAACCATTCCCCGCGCCCGCCGGAGTCGAAGCGGACACCGGCGAAGGCCATGACGGCCGCGCCGGGGCGGACACCGAGAGACTGCACCGAAAGCATGACCATCTTCACAGGCACCTCAGAAAAGTTCGCTTTGGACGGGGGCTTTGTCGGCTTTTTCCGCCGCCGCCTTTTCCGCGCATATCGCGCAGAGCAGGAGGGAGGGACTCTCGGCCTCCTCGTAGAACACGCCGCATCTTTCGCACTTGCTCATTTCGGGAACGGTCTGGATGATGATGCCCACGGTTACACCTCCGCCTTTTCAGTGTTGCGCCGTATAACGGCATCGCGCAAAAAAAACCGGATCTGGGCGGAACGGTTCCGCTCGGCTTTTTTGGCGATCTCGTCGATTGAACGAACCAGAGACGACGGCAGGGCAAGCGTAACCCGCTCCGTCATCCTCGCATCGTCCGGGGATTCAATCCCGCTATTTTTTCTAGATTTCATGGAGCATAGAATATCAGTCCGTGATACGAAAGGCAATATGACATTTATTTTTTTTTCGTTTTTCTTCTTATCCCGTAACACGCCGCCTTATTGCAGCCCTTGAATCGGCAAAATGAAAGCGCGGCCTGCTATGTGTAGCAAACCGCGCTTGAGACACACCTTGCTACACGTCACCTTGCCGAGACGGTGTAGCCGTCTTCAGTGATCACGACCGGCAGCTTGAAACTGGTCGAGGTGCAGCCGCGACTCCGGAGCGCCGCCCACATAGCGGAATTGTTGGCGGGCACATCGACATTGACCATTTCAACGCCGCCGTGTGCCGACCGGTAGGAGCGGCACAGGCCGCAGGCGGGGCGCCCGTACACGCCGACACCGTTGGGGCCGGGCGAAGCGCCGTAGCCCTCCGTGCTGTACACGTCCGCCCCGGCACCATCCGCCGTTCCGGCGGGCTCGCAGGAAGCCGCAGGCGCAGACGCGCCAACAGCCGCCGTCAACGGAGCGCCGCCCAGACGGGCGGTCGCGTACGCCGCGCCGATCTGCATCCCCTTCTCGAGGATTTCAATCGCCGCCGTGCTGTCGCTGTTCGCGTCGGAGCCCTTCATGGTCACGCCCTTTTCCGAGTTGACCTGCCAGAGCTCGATCTTTTCCGCCGCTTTGGAAAGCGCATAAAACCTCGTGCGCGTCGCGTTCGCGACGACCACCTGCGTGCCGTCTTCCGACTCGCCCATGATCGGGATGCTGTCGCGCATCCCGACACACCCGGACATCGCCAGCGCGGCCGCCAGCGCCGCGACGCATTTAATCACCTTCTTCATCCTGTGCAACCTCCTCGTTAGATTTTTCCTCGTTTTTTGCGCCGGTCGGCACACCGCCGACCGGCTTG
>JAKOSQ010000376.1 GCA_029777215.1 Bacillota bacterium | reverse complement strand
CTTTTTGAATTTCAGATTCCAGCCTGAAAAGCCCTTCTCACCGCTGTACTCGATACGGCGCTGCGGCTGATAGTCCCGCTCCATCGCTGCGCAGAGTTCACTGAAGAGCGGAATGCCGACATACGAGATCATTTCCTCCATGTCGGCCTGATGTGTTCTGTCTTCGATGTCGGTCATAAAAGATCCTCCCAAAAGCACTTCGCGCACGGCGGCCCGGTTCGTTTTTTTTCATCATATCATGCTTTCACGCGCATGAATAGACCTTTTCCCGCGCTTGCAAAGGCGGGCATCATAACGTATACTGAGCTCATGGTAAAGCTATCGGCTTTTTCAAATTCATTTCAAGGAGAACCTCTGTTTGAAAAACAACTCTTTGGAGCGTGTCGGCTGACTGGGAGGTTTGCCGCTTCTGCTCAAGCCTCCCAAAATTGATATCCATCAAATTTTAGGAGGAACATCATGCAAGACAATCTCATCATTCGCATCGAAACCCCAGCCGACTATGCCGCCGAGCCGCCGGACGCGGAGGTACCATATTTCCTGATCTGCGAGCTGAAGCCCGGTTTTCTCACAGGCGTCACCGGCACCTAATTTAAACTTTTAATATAGAAAAATCCTCTGAAATCAACGATTTCAGAGGATTTTTGGTCCGAGTGACAGGGTTCGAACCTGCGGCCTGATGGTCCCAAACCACCCGCGCTACCAACTGCGCTACACCCGGATGTGCGGGGAATGCGGCCGACGCCGCAGTGCGCGGCGGTTCGGCTCTGCTATTTTACAGTTTATTTTCCCGATAGTCAAGCGAATGCTGCGACGCGGGCGGAAAACAAGTGAATTTGCGCCGTTTCCGCGGCGGACGGGAAAAGGTACGGCCGCCCGTTCCGGATCGGAGCGGGCGGCCGCGACTGTCTCGGTCCGGCCCGCCGCACGGAGCGGGCCGGCCGGGGGGGCGCTCGCTGCCTGGGGCAGAAACGCGCGGCCCGCACCGCCGCCGAAGACAGGCGGCAACGAATCGGGAAACAGGGATCGTTTTAAGGATGGGATTGGTGTTGGACGGAGTAGGGGAAGATAACGCAGTACGGCATAGCAGCAACCGTACGCGCAGAGTAGAAAGGAAGTAGTATATCTGCCTGCAGCCTACGCCGTGCCGCGGCGACAGGGAGAAAACTGGACTTATTCCGGGATATTATCGAAGGCATCGTAGCCTTCAAAATCATCCTCGCCGATCAGCGGCGTAGTGACGATTTTTTCCATGAGTTCCTTGCGGTAGTCGGGGTGCGCGATCTTGATGATGGCGCGGATGCGGTCCGGAATGGACTTGCAGAAGACGTCCGCCACGCCCCACTCGGAGACGAGGTACATGACGAACACCTTCGGCGTCGTCACGATGCTGCCCTCCGGGAGCCAGGGCACGACGTTCGAGTGGCGCTCGCCAGAGTGATCCTTGTAGGTCGAGCGCAGGCAGAGGAAGCTGCGGCCGTTTTTGGAGCGGGTCGTGCCGTAGATGTAGGCGAAGGAGCCGCCGGGGCCGGAATAGGGCGTGAGTCCCTGTGCCTCGGAGCAGCACTGGCCGATGAGGTCGCACATGAAAGTCGCATTGATCGCGACGAGGTTTTCCTGCGGGATGATGCCGAGCGGGTCGACCATCTCGCTCTGGGGACGCAGACTGGCGCGGGGGTCCTTCGAGACAAAGTCCATGAAGACCTTTGTGCATGCGCCGGGGGAGGAGGCGCAGATCTTGGTGAGGACGCCCTCCTCGCAGAGCTTCGCCATGTTGTCGCAGGCGACCTCGGAGTAGACCTCAAGCTTGCCGATGCTCTTGAGGTGGGAGAGAATTTCTTCGCCAAGTCCGCCAAAACCGATCTGGACCTTGTCGCCCTCGTGGATGTACGGCAGAATGAACGAGGCGATCTTCACGTCGAGCGGCGTGGGCGGCTGGGCCGGGATCTCGGCGAGCTCCGTGTCCTCCTCGACGATGCGGTCGAATTCGGAGACGTGCATCGAGGTGATTTCGCGGTCGCCCGGGATGGGCCACTGGCCGGTGCGGTCGATGAAAGCGATCTTCTTTTTGATAAAGTCGCGCTCGCAGATGATCCCGTTGGAGATGACACCGTAGAGACCGACGTTGCACCAGCCGTCTTCATCCGGCGGGCAGACATGCAGAGCGACCGTGTTGCAGCCGTACTGCTCCGGCCAAGACTGCAGATAGTCGTAGGTCGTGCCGCCGCACTCGATGTTGCCCATGTCAATCGCCATGCGCTCGAGCGGGAGGTTATAGGCACTCATCATTTTGAAGTGCTTTTTCGCGTCGTGATCGAAAATGAGATCGTTTGGCACATTCATCACGTTCCACAGCAGGGTGACGTCGTGATAGTCTTCCTTGTGTGCGTCGAGATAGTTGAGCATGGTGTAGGGGATCTCGGAGGCCTGTCCCATCCAGACGCAGTCGCCGTTTTCGATGTAACCGGCTGCGCCTGCCGTATCGGTGAGGTGATCCGAATACCACTGCTTCCAGTCGACGGCGAGATTTCTTTCAGCCATTT
>JAKOSQ010000375.1 GCA_029777215.1 Bacillota bacterium | reverse complement strand
GTCTCCGTCGGACATGGTGTCGAGCCGCAAATAGCACGCGCGCAGCGGCTCTGCCACAAATTCGACGGCGCGGCGTATGCCCCACAGACCGAAGAAGATGAAGAACACGGTCAGACCCAGCAGGAGCAGTCTCGTGCTCCCGAGCTGCGCCGAGAAGTCATCGGCGGGCGCCGCGACCAAAACGCGCTGCCCGTCTGAACCTTTCACGGAGGCGAGGGCAATCGTGTATTTTTCCCCGTCCTGTTTTACGGTCACGGCGGCGCTCTCCCCGCTGCCCGCGCTGGCGGCGAGGGCCGTCTGGACGGATGTTGCCGCGGACGCGGCGTCGTTTGAGGCGACGAGCTTTCCGTCGGCGTCCACAACGGAGACGAGCGTGTTTTTGCTCACGGCGACCGTGTTGAGGATGTCCTGCATCGCATTCGTACCCGACGGCGCGTTTTCGACGGCCTGCGCCGTGATCGCGGCAGTGCCCGGCAGCGTGCTCTCGAGCGTATGCGTCATGACGCTCCTTGCCGTGGACAGGCAGACGATTACATACACCACGAGGATCGGGAAGACCAGTGCGCTGACGCTGAGTCCCAGATACCTGGAATAGGGCATTTTCTTTTCGGCTGTGCCGGTTGTCGGCTGTGCTGCTGTTTTCATATGTCGATCATTCCTTTCGCCTGTACTTCTTAAGTACAGATGGGCGCGGGTCTTTTTTTCTGCTGCGCCCAAATGGATACATCTGAATATATTATATATAATACACACAAAAAAACCGGTTTGTCAATCAAATCACAGTGTTCGCGCCGCTCTCGCTCGTGGCCGTCGACGAGGCGCACTGCGTCTCCCAGTGGGGTCAGGATTTTCGGCCGAGCTATCTCGGCATCGCGGAATTTGTGGAGCCTCTTCCGCAGCACCCACCTTGCCCGGATCATGATCTGCTAAGCCACCGCTCTTGCAAGGCGGCGGCAAATATGCTATGATATGCGCACCGACGCGTTTGAAAGTTTCGGCCGTGCCGTCGGAGACGGCACAGGGCCGCATTATTCCCGCCCCGGCGGTTCGGATCGGAGAGCCTTATGGACGACAAACTGATGGAAAAACAGATCAAAAAGGCCAAGCGCGTAAACTACGTCTTCTTCGCGATCGCCGTGGCCCTGCTCGCCGCGCTCGCCGTCGGGCTCATCACGGAGCTCAACCGTCCCACGGACCCGGCTGTCAAGACAGCCGGACTCGCCGACGTCCTGCAGGAAAAGCAAATTCTCGTGAAGGCCAGCGGCTCCTATTACCGCTTCGACGGCGGCGCGGACTTCACCGCCCTGCTCGCCTTCGACAGCTGGAAAAAGTGCGACCGGGTCGTCCCGTCGGATGAGGTCGTCACCTTTCACCTCGGCCGCCAGTATTCGCTGACGCTCTATGGCGACGGTCACGCCGTCGCGACGAACGGCTATGCCGAAAAGGGCAGCCACGGGGATGCCTTCTATGAAATTCCGGCGGAGCTCGCCCAGAAGGCCGCGGACTACATCGAGCAAAACGGCACGAAGCTGGACTTTGAAGAGGGCGTCACCGCAAGCATGACGATGGACAGCGCCACGGAAAGCGAGGGCTGAGGGTGGAAAACAACTTCTCTTTTTTTGAAAACCGCGCCTGCGAATACTACCCCTGCCACAAGGGCGTTCCGGAGGGCAGCTTCAACTGCCTGTTCTGCTACTGCCCGCTCTATACCCTCGGTGAGGACTGCGGGGGCAACTTCAGCTACACCGCAGCCGGCATCAAAAACTGCTCCGGCTGCAATTTCCCGCACAAGCCCGAAAATTACAGGGCGCTGCTCTCGGCCTTCCCGAAGATCGCGAAGCTGGCCGAACAGAAGAAGCCCGAAAAATAACAGCCGCCTCGGCGGCAGAAGGAGCACAACATGATCGTCACATTCGAGGGCCACACGCCCGAGCTCTCCCCGGAGTGCTTCGTCGCGGAAAACGCGGCGGTCGTCGGCAAGGTCGCCATCGGCAAAAACAGCTCGGTCTGGTTTGGCGCGGTCATCCGCGGCGACGAGGACAGCATCACCGTCGGCGAGGACACGAGCATCCAGGACAACGCCGTTTTGCACTGCGACCAGGGCCACCCCGTCACGATTGGAAACGGTGTCACGATCGGCCACGGCGCCGTCGTCCACGGCTGCACCATTGGCGACAACGCGCTCATCGGCATGGGTGCGGTCGTCTTAAACGGCGCGCACATCGGCGAAAATGCCGTCGTCGGCGCGGGCGCGGTCGTGCGCGAGGACGATGACATCCCTGCGGGTGCGGTCGCCGTCGGCGTGCCGGCCAAGGTCGTCAAGACGAACGAGGACTACAACCGCTCCATGAACTCGCTCAACGCGGCAGTCTATGTCCAGCTCGGCGCTGAGTATCGCCGGGCGGCGCAGAAGTGACACGCCGGAAAATTCTTTTTTTCTTTAGCGCGATGCAATAAACGCGGGGTCTCTCCCGTTATTGTGATGTCAGGCGTCCGACAGGACGCACAACACGATATTGAGAAGGAGACTGCTACCATGAAAAAATCGAAGAAGGTTCTTGTTGCCACGCTCGCACTTTCCATCGTGACCGCCTGCTCGGCTTCGCCGCTGGCCATGTCCAGCCGGCAGTTCAAGCAGACGATCCGCGACATCGTTCGCTCCACCGGCGAGCAGTACGAGCAAAACGCCGAGACCTATCCGGACGCCGCCGTCAAGAACCCGACGACCGCGCCCGCGGACTACCTCAACAACTGCGTCGACTACGGCGTGAGCTTCCTCGACCAGATCTTTGGCGCCACCGGCAGTTACCTCGGCTGAAAACAAAAAGAAAAGCGCCTCTGTCATTTTGGCAGAGGCGTTTTTTTCATGCCGCTTTAAAATCCGTTCGCGGCGGAGGCGGCGGAGGCGAAGATCGAGTTGGCCTGCTCGTCCGTGAGCGTGATGCCGAAGACGGCCTTGTAGTAGTCCTCGGTCTCCTTCGTGATGTCAACGTCGGAGAAGAGGTCCGGGTAGAGGGTCTTGGCCATCCACAGCAGCGTCACGGGCGTGTCCGCGCCGGGGGTGTAGCTGCGGTACATGCCGAGCGGCATTTTGTAGACCTGCTTTTTCTGCACGGCGGCGATGGCGGACCAGTCGTTCGAGCCGATCTTGTTGTTGTACAGGTCGTCCGGCTGGGCCTTCGTGAAGTTCGTGATGAAGATGACGTCCGGGTTCCACTGATAAATCTGCTCCATCGTGACGGCGGCGGCGTTCTCGTTCGGCAGCTCCTTCGAGACGTTCACGGCGCCGGTGGACTCGGCC
>JAKOSQ010000374.1 GCA_029777215.1 Bacillota bacterium | reverse complement strand
AGAAAAAAGAAACGAACTCAATTGAAAAGGGGCTTTTGCGCCCCGAAAGGAGTTTTTTTAAATGGGCGAATGGAAACACACGAGCTGCGTGCTCTGCGCGCAAAACTGCGGCCTTGAGATGGAGGTCGAGGACGGGAAGATCATCAAGGTCCGCGGCGACAAGTCAAACCCCCGCAGTCAGGGTTACTGCTGCCGCAAGGGTCTGAGCATGGCGCACTATGAGCACAATGCCGACCGCCTCCTCTACCCGCTGAAAAAGGTGAACGGCAAACACGAACGCATCCCGTGGGAGCAGGCGATCAGTGAGATCTCAGAAAAACTTTTGAAGATCCGCGACGAGCACGGCGGGCAGACCATCGCCTACATGGGCGGCGGCTCCGTCGGCGGGCAGATGGAGGTCCCTGTGGGCCTCAAGCTCCTCAATATGCTCGGCTCGCGCACCTACTATTCCTCCCTGGGGCAGGAATTCTCTTCCACCTACTGGGTGGACGGCCGCCTTTTCGGCAAGCAGTTTTACCCCTCGATGCCAGACACGCACAAGTGCGACACCCTCGTCGGCTGGGGCTGGAACGGCTGGATGTCCAATCAGGAGCCGCAGGCGCGGACGCTGATTCTGGACCACGAAAAGGACCCGGACAAGTGCTTTATCGTCATCGACCCCCGCAAGTCCGAGACGGCGGAGCACGCGAACATCCACCTGCAGCTAAAGCCCGGAACGGACACGCTGCTTTTAAAGTCCATGATCCGCATCACGCTCGACAGCGGCTGGACGGACGAGGACTTTATCGCGGAGCACATAAACGGCTGGGACGAGGTAAAGCCGCTCTTTGACGGCTGGGACGCGCACCGCGCCGTCACGGAGGGCTGCGGCCTTGACTTCGACGAGGTCGTGCGCGTCACAAAGCTTATCGCCACGACGAAGTCCGCTATCCATCAGGATCTCGGCATCTACATGAACCGCAACTCCACTATAAATAACTACATGCTGCAAATTTTCCGCATGATTACCGGGCGCTTCGGCGTTGAGGGCGGACAGGTCGTCCCGGCCTTCCTCTACGCCATCGGCGGAAACTCCGACGAGCGAAACCCGAAAATAGGGCGCAGTCCTGTCACGGGCATGTTCCCAATCTACAGCGTCTTCCCGCCCGCCATCTTCCCGGCGGAGACGCTCTCGGACGATCCGAACCACATCCGCGCCGTCATTGTGAGCGCAGTCAATCCTCTGCGCACCTGGCCGGACACGAAGGCATATGAAAAAGCCTTCCGCTCGCTCGACCTCTCGGTCTGCATCGACACAGCCTTCAGCGAAACGGCCCGCGAATGCGACTACGTCCTCCCCTGCAGGTCCTACATGGAGACCTACGACACGGTCGGCTTCAACTACTCCTTCCCGGAGCTGTATTTCCAGATGCGTCAGCCAGTCGTCCCGCCGCTGAGCGGCGAGGCGAAGGAGGGCTCCGAAATCATGCTCGAGCTCATCCGCGGCACAGGCCTCATGCCGGAGCTGCCGCAGAGTCTGTACGAAGCCGGCAGGGACGGCATCACGGCCTACGGCATGGAACTCATGATGTACCTGCAGGAGCACATGGAGCTCGCGGGCCTCGTCCCCGTCATCATGGCCGAGACGCTCGGCCCGGTGCTCGGCTCGACCAATCAGGCGCTCATCGTGGCGCTGCTCGTTGGCGCGAGCAAGGCCGTCAAAATCGGCGCGAACGCCATGGGCTACCCGGAGGCCGACGACCCGACACAGGCCGAGGTCATCTTTGAGGACGTCAAAACGCACCCGGAGGGCATGATTTTGTCCACCTTCCAGTGCGACGACTTCCGGCTTCTCAAGACCGAGGACAAAAAGATCGCGCTGCACATTCCGGAGCTCGACGAACCGATGCAAAACGCGACCATTGAAAACGAGCTGAAAGCCATTTTGCCCGACCCGGAATTTCCGATGTTCCTGCACGCCGGGCTGCACCACGAGACGGTCATCAACACCGCCCTGCGCGACCCCGCCTGGAACAAAGGCCGGGACGCCGACAACATGTTCATTAACGCAAGCGACGCCGAGCGTCTCGGTCTCCAGACCGGCGACCGCGTCCGCATCACAACCCGCGCGGGCTCGGCGGAGCTGCCGGTCGAGATCGACCCGCACGCGGCGGAGAACTTTGTCTACATCCGCCAGGGCCGCGGCCTCATCTACGACGGTAAGAAGTACGGCGTCAACGTCAACGAGCTCGT
>JAKOSQ010000373.1 GCA_029777215.1 Bacillota bacterium | reverse complement strand
TGCTCGGCACCTTTCTCTCGCCCTACGGCTTCTACCCGCCGATCACGCTCACGGCGATCCTGCTGGGCGTCGTCTTCGGGCTGTTTCTGCACCGCGAGAGCCCGCGCTTTTTCCCGCACATCGTTTTGTGCACGCTCGTGTGCTGCGTCGGGCTGAGCCTGTTTTTGCAGAGCTTCTGGCTGTGCCTGCTCAACCACTCGCCCTATCCCGCCATGCTCGCGGCGCGTCTGCCGCAGTGCGGCTTTAACATCGCCGTGTACCTTGCGGTGCTGCCGCTGCTGCAAAAGCTCACGCGGCACGTACTCAACGCCGCAAAGGCAAACTGAGAGGAGACCACCTATGCGCATCATGGCCATTGACTTTGGCGACGCCCGCGTCGGCCTCGCCGTCTCGGACGAGCTGCAAATGCTCACGGGCGACGCTTGGACGCTCACGGAGCACAACATGGAACGCGCCGCCGACAAGATCGTCGCGGAGGCGAAGGCGAGGAACGTCGGCCAGCTCGTTCTCGGCTACCCGAAGAACATGGACGGCAGTCTCGGCCCCCGCGCCGAAAAGAGCGAGGAACTCAAGGCGCTTCTGGAGGCCCGCTGCGCGCTTCCCGTCGCGCTCTGGGACGAGCGCCGCACCTCAATCGCCGCGCACGACATCCTCCACGCCAACGGCAAGAAGATGAAGGACCACCGCAAGAGCGTCGACGCTGTGGCCGCGTCCCTCATTCTCGATGGCTATCTTGGCACGCTCCGCTGAGCCGAACACTACCCCCGCCCGACAGGCTGCCGACCTGCCCGGCGGGAGTTTTTATTTCCGCGCAAAAAGGAACATTCCGCGCGCGGAGGCGTCCTTAGAGCAGAACATCTGTCCGCCGGACGGCGACAGCCCGGCGGCGGGAAACGAAACGGAGGTCTGGAAAATGAAAAAGGCAAGGCGATCTCTCGCACTTCTCTGCGCGGCGCTGCTGCTGCTGACGCTCGCGGCCTGCGGCGCAACCAGTGCGGCCGACGGCGGGGCGGGCAAGTCGGCCCTCTACGCGGAAAACGGCATGAATGCCGCGGCGGACAGTGTATCCGACAACCGCGCGTCCACCGCCGCGAGCGGCACGGACCTGGGCGTCTCGCCCGGGCAGACGACACTGCCGTCCGCGGACAAGATCATTTACTCCGGCGGCGTGTCGATTGAGACGCGGACCTTCGACGACGCTCTCACCGGCCTCACGAAGCTCGTTGCGGACAGCGGCGGCTTTGTCGAAAATTCCTCTGTCACCGGCGCGAGCTACGACAACACCGGCGCGCAGCGCGGCTACCGCACGGCAAGCTACAAGGTCCGCATCCCGGCGGAGAAGTTCGCCGCCGTCTCGGATGGTCTCAAGGCGCTCGGCAGCGTCACCTCGTCCCAGACGCAGGCGGACAACATCACGATGCAGTACACCGACACGCAGGCCCATCTCGACGCTCTCAAGACCCAGGAGGCCCGCCTCCTCGAGCTGCTGGCGAAGGCACAGAGCATGGAGGACATCCTGAAGATCGAGGACCAGCTCACGCAGGTCCGCTACGAAATCGAGAGCCTGACGTCCCAGCTCAAAAACTGGGACAACGCCGTGAGCTATTCGACGCTCACCGTGACGATCAGCGAGGTCGCCTATCTCTCGCAGGACGGCGAAAACGGCGCGAGCTACGGCAGGCAGCTCGCGGAGGCCTTCGTCAATTCGCTCTACGGCGTCGGCCGCTTCCTCAAGGGCTTTTTGAAGGTCCTCGTCGCGG
>JAKOSQ010000372.1 GCA_029777215.1 Bacillota bacterium | reverse complement strand
TAATCGCAAGCGCGGGTATAGAGGACAGTGACGCTTCGGTGAAAAGCGCCGGTGTACAGCGATCAAACAGCAAAGCCGAAAACACAGAAAAGTGCCGAAAACGCCTTGTTTACTGGCTTTTTTGGCATAAAATAAGAACGCTAATGTTGACACTCATCGTATCAATATTAGCGTTCTTATATGGTCCGAGTGACTGGATTTGAACCAGCGGCCTCTTGACCCCCAGTCAAGCGCGCTTCCATCTGCGCCACACCCGGAAATGATGCCTTTGCCAAAGCGCTTATTTATAATAGCACGGGCGAAGGCGAAATGCAAGAATTTTTTGCAAAAGCGGGGGAAAAAGCGGCGGGGAGTCGGGGTGACTCCCCGCCGCGGTGTTTAGGTGAGCTTCACGCCCCAGATGAGCTGGGCGCGCGTGCCGACAACGACCGTGTTGTTGTAAACGGCGGGGGAGGCTTCGACGTGGCCCTTGACGTCCAGCGAGTCGAGGACCTTGCCGGTGAGCCCGTCCATGAGGTACATGTAGCCGCCGGAGTTGCAGAAGACGAGATAGCCGTTGCCATCCTTGTCGTAGACCGCGACAGGACTCGACCAGCTGTACACCTGCGTCTGGACCTCCCAGACGGCCTTGCCGGTCTTCTTGTCGAGCGCTGCGAGGATGCCGGTCGCGACGCCCGGCGTCTTGGCGACGGGGACGAAAATGAGGTCGCTGAGCTTGTTTTTTCCAAGCGCCAGCGTACCCTGTACACCGCCGGAGACGCCGTCCGCCGTGTAGCACTCGTAGTCGTGCTCCCAGACGATCTCGCCGTTTTCGGCGTCGATCTTCCAGACGGGGATTTTGGCGATGCCGTCCACCGGCGCGCGCCAGCCGCCGTGGAAGGAGGTACTGATGTAGACGTAGGGGTGACCATCCTCAAGCTCAAGCACCGGAGAGCAGTTCGTGTCGTCAAGGACGTTTTGGACCCAGTCGAGCTTAAGTGTGTTGAGGTTGAGGCACATGAGGTTGCCGCCGTTGTCCGACATGATGATGTGCCCGTGCCAGATGACAGCGCTGTCCTCCATGCCGAGCCAATAGCTCTGCTGCGTGGTACGCGCGCCGTTATAGCGCCATTTGACAATATTCGACGGCGAGAGGCTGAGCTTGCCTGCGGCCGCGTCATAATTCGTGTTGAGCTTCATGATGTAGAGGATGCCGTTTTCGCCGGGGTAGATGAGTTGATCCGTCTCCGCGTCGACGAGCGCGCTGCCGTCGAAGAACGAGATCTTGTTGCGCAGGGAGAAGGAGTCGTTCGCGCCGAATTCGTAGAGCGTGGAGCAGTCGAGCAGACTGATGATGAAGACGTGGGACGTGCCCTTCGTGCTGTCGTACCCGCTGCCGAGGTATAGGATGGGGTAGCCGCGCGGGTCGAGCGCACCGGCGCCCTTGAAGGTGTAGCCGAGATTGAGGTCGTCGCGCGTCTTTTTGCCGGTCGCGAGATCGATGAAGTAGACGCTACCGCCCATGGTGGCGTAGATGACCTCGGTGAGCGAGTCGGCGCTTTTGGCCCAGTCGTACATGTTCATGTGCGCCCGGACTTCCTTCGGCCAGGTCATGACGAGGGGCTGACCGACCCAGCCGCTGCCGGTCCAGACGTTGCCGTCCGGCGCCTTGAGCGAGCTGGTCCCGACCGTCCACGGGTCCTTGCCGAACTTTTTGCTGATGATGTTCGCCGTCCCGTACGCGCCGCCGCTGCGGAAGTTGTTGCCGCGGAAGGTGACGATGCCCTGCACGTCCGTGTAGTTGTCGCCCTCGGAAAAGTCGATCGGTGCGTCGGACCTGTAGGAGGAGACATTCTGCCCGTCAACATTCACGGCGGTGTCTTTCACATAGCAGGAAGGCTTGGTGTTGCCACTCGCCGCAGGGGCAAAGCCGGCGGGGTCCTGCGGCGCGCCGGAGGTCTCGCTCCCAGGGGCGGACGATGCTTCGGCGGTCTCAGAGGCCGCGCTGCCGCCGTCGGCCAAGGCGGAGGCCGGGGCCGGGTCGCGGACCGTGGCGTTTTTGTAGATGAGGAAGGTCAGTACGCAGACGAGAACAGCAAGAACGAGGACGGGTCCCCGAGCGGCCGGGGTTTCGCGCTGACGCACATGTTTTCGCTGGGCTTTTGGCATAGACACCCCACTTTTCGTCAAAGCGTGTTTATGACTGCAGCGCCTTGCTGAACGCGTCAAAGGCGGCGGTGCGGTCGCTGTCTGAGAGGATGGCGTACATCACATAGTTGCCGACAATCTTGACCTCAGCGCTGTCGAGCTTCGGACGCTCGCCGGGCATGTAGGCCGGGACCCATCTGTCCTTGTAGCGCTGGAGATAGTCCTCGACCGCCTGCTTGATCTCGGCGGTCTGGGCCTCGTCGTTGGCCTGGAAGACGCCGATCTCGTCGATGTTGACGCCCTTGGAGTTAATCTTGACCTCGCTGCTCTTGTAGCCGGAGAGGTTCATTTTCATTGAGCCGGTGATATAGGAGTCCGGTGCGGTGGTGAAGCTGTCCTGCGTGAGAATGGCGGCCACGCTGTCCGAAACCTCCTTGGCGGAGAGATCGTCGCGGACCTTGGCGCTGCCGCCGCAGGCGGCGAGCAGGCAGAGCATGGCGGCGGTGAGGAGCAGCAATACTTTACGGTAGTTTTTCAATGTCCATCTTCCTTTTCATCTTGTTTTCTCATTTTATCTCTGTCACCGCCGGGCGGCCCGACGGGGGAACGCGCTTATTTCCAAGCGTGCGTGCGCAGATAGCTGATGACCTTCTGGTAGCCGGCGGGGTTTTCGTGCAGGCCGTCGCCATTGCTGTTGTCCGCGCTCAGGGCGCCGTTGGCGTCCTTGAGGACGCTCTCGCTGTCGAGGTAGCGGGCACCGGTTGCCTTGGCGATGCTCTCGACCCAGACGTTGGCCGCGTCGATCTTGGCGTTCGTGATGCCGTAGTAGTCGGCGACGATGGGGTAGATCGAGTTGAGGATGATCTTGGTGTCCGGGCTCGCCTGCTGGATGGCCTTGACGAGCTCGGTGTAGGTGCTGGTGAAGGCCGTCTCGTCGAGATAAGACACGCCGTTGACGCCGAGTGTGATGAGCATGTATTCGGGCTTTTTCTTCGCGGCGGCCTCCGCGATCGTGATCTGGCTCTTGTCGTCCGGGTAGACGACGGTGGACACGCTCCAGCGGTCGAGCGTGAGCGTGCCGCTCTCGGGCGTCCAGACCTGATTCGCGTCCACGACGCTGTAGGCCGCGAGGCCATGCGTGGTGCTGTCGCCGAGAAAGATGAATTTGTCGACATAGGCCTGCCCCTGGTCCTCGGACTCGGCGAGGCGGGTGACCACGTTCGCCGCCGGGGAGGCGGAGGGGAGGACATCCGCGGACGGGCTGGCGCTGGCGGACGGACTGGCGGAGGTCCTGGCGGCCGCCTTCCCGCCGCCTTGGCAGGAGGTAAAGCCGAGGACAAAGACCGCGATTAGCATGCATAAAAGGATCGAGGCCGACCAGAAGAAGTAGACGGTGTCCTGCCTTGTGCTTTTCATAGTACCCTCCAATGGAAACGTTGAAATCAGCTTGATTAATTTGACGCACAAATGGGGCATTTCGTTCCCAAATGCTTAGAAAAACAAGACGATCTTGACGAAAACGTCAAAATCGTTCCCACATTCTCCTTATTCTATCACTATCGCCCGGAAGTGTCAACAGCCGGACCCGGCCCGCAAAAGGGCGGCGGCGCGGAAAAACGCTTCGGGAAAAACTCGTTTCCCGAAGCGTTTTTGGAGTGGTTGAAACGGGACTATTCGGCCTCCGCCTCATGGGCCTTTTTCGCGTCGTCGATGATCTTCTGCTGCACGGCGGCAGGGGTCTCGGCGTAGCGGATGAACTCGAGCGTGAAGCTGCCGCGGCCCTGCGTCAGAGAGCGCAGATCAATCGCGTAGCTGGACATCTCGGCCATCGGGACCTCGGCCTCGACGATCTGCATTCCGCCATCGGCGGTCATGCCGAGAACGGTGCCGCGGCGCTTGGAGGAGATGTCAGACATGATGTCGCCCATGCTGGCGTCCGGGATCTTGGCCATGAGTTTGCCAATCGGCTCAAGGATGACGGGGTTGGCGTTGACGAGCTCTTTATAGGCGAGGCTGGCAGCGGTCTTGAATGCCATTTCGGAGGAGTCGACGGGGTGGAAGTCGCCATCGAAGAGAACGGCCTTGAGGAAGACCATCGGGTAGCCGGCGAGAACGCCCTTGGCGGTGCACTCGCGCAGGCCCTTTTCGACTGCGGGGAAAAAGTTCTTCGGAACGCTGCCGCCGAAGACCTCGTCGGCAAAGATCATTTCTTCATGCTCTTCCTGCGGCTCAAAGCGAATCTTGACGTCTGCGAACTGGCCGTGACCGCCGGTCTGCTTCTTGTGGCGGCCGTGCGCCTCGTAGGTTTTGCGGATCTTCTCGCGGTAGGGGACGCGGGCAGGCGTGAGGACGACCTCGACGCCGAACTTGTTCTTGAGCTTGGAGCAGAGAATATCGAGGTGCATGTCGCCCGCGCCGGAGATGACGAGCTGATGCGTTTCAGCATTGTTGACATAGGTGAAGGTGCGGTCTTCCTCCGCAAGCTTCTGCAGGCCGACGGCAATCTTGTCCTCCTGGCCCTTGACCTTCGGATTGATGCACATGGAGTAGCAGGGAGAATCATAGACGATGCCGGGCAGCGGCTTGGTGATGGCCGGGTTGCAGAGCGTGTCGCCGGTGCGGGTGTCGGTGAGCTTGGAGACAGCGCCGAGATCGCCGCAGGTGACTTCGGTGACTTCCACGTTCTTCTTGCCCTGCATGACATAGATGTGGCCGATCTTCTCACTCGTTTCGGTGCGTGGGTTGACGAGCGTCATGTCGTTCGTGACCTTGCCGGAGACGACTTTGAAGAGGCTGAACTTGCCGTACTGGTCGGAGATGGTCTTGTAGACGATCGCGGCGGTCTGACCCTTTTCGTCGACGGGCTTGCCGCCCTCGGACGGAGCGGGGAAGTAACCTGCGATGGCCTTGAGGAAGAGGTCGACGCCCCAGAGTGCCGTGGAGCTGCCGCAGAAGACCGGGCAGATGGAGCGCTCCGCGATGCCGTTGCCGAGTGCGCCGAGGATCTCTTCCACGGTGAACTCTTCGCTGCCGAACTTGTCCATGAGGGCCTCGTCCGTCTCGGCGGCGTTCTCGGAGAGCATGTCGTAATACTCGGCGAGGGTATCTTTCATATTGTCGGGCATGGGCATCTCGGTGGATTTGCCGTTGGCGCCGAGCTTATAGGCCTTTTTCGTGGCGACCTCGATGAAGCCGGTGACCTTCTCGCCGTCCATGATCGGAGCGACCAGCGGGCAGACGGAGCCACCGAAGGCGTCGCGCAGGGCCTGGAATGTTTTTTCATAACTGGAGTTTTCTTCGTCGATGCGGGAGATGAAGATTGCGCGGGGAGCGTTGGCCTCGCCGAGCAGCTTCCAGGACTTTTCCGCGCCAACGGTCACGCCGTCCTTGGCAGAGCAGACGAGGACGCCGGCGTCCGCCACGCGGAGGGCCTGCTTGACCTCGCCGGCGAAGTCGAAATATCCCGGCGTGTCGATGATATTTATTTTAACGCCGTTGAAGTCGCAGTACATCGCGGAATCGCCGATGCTGATCTTGCGGCGAATTTCCTCAGCGTCAAAGTCCGAAACGGTGGTGCCGTCGGAAGCCTTGCCGAGACGGTCTGTTGCGCCCGTCAAAAAGAGCATGCTCTCAGCTAAGCTGGTTTTGCCGTTTCCTCCGTGACCCAGAAGGCAGATGTTCCTGATTTTGTCGATCGAATAGCTCATTACGGGTGTCTCCTTAATTCCAGTATTATACAAAAAGTGGTCCGACACGGCCAAAGTCTCATACGCCCAAATTATACACGGGTGAAATATCATTTGCAACAAGATTTTTGTCCAGACGCGTCGTTTATTCATCGATTTTCACATCTCGTCAAAAACGTGACGAGGAATTTGTGGGGACTGCGCCGAAAAGGACCCGCAGCAGGAGGCAAATAAAAAAAGAGCCCGCAAAAAGCGGACTCTTTTGAAGAGCTGTTCAGTCGCGCAGGCCGTAGGAGACAACGAAGACGGGAATGAGCCAGGCGAGCAGGAAGCTCATCGCGTTGGCGCAGCTCGCGGAGTCCCATGCGCCTTGCCAGCACATCGCAAGCATCATCACCATGCCGACAAAGGAGCCGAGGATGGAGACGAGGTCGCAGACCATGAGGGAGCGGTAGAGCTTCCGGCCACGGCGGATGAGTCCGGCGACGGCGTTGAGCCCGCCGCGCGGGAACACGGCGGCGACGGTGCCCTCGTTTTCCGTTTCGTCCGAGGAGATGCGGTAGCGGGTGGCGAAGGAGGGGAACTCGTAGTTCTTGCGCGGCAGACGGAACTTTTGCTGCACGAGCATCGGCGTGACGTTGAAGTCGCGCACGGCGAAAACAGGTTCGGTGCCGCCGCGCAGCAGAGTCAGCAGGCCGCGTTGGATGGATGTGACCGGCGCGTAGCCGATTTCAAAGATGCCCGCGAGCGTGTCGTTGATCGCGGTGCACACGGCGGTCTTGGAGGCCGCGCCCCTGGCCACGCGCACGCCCATGAGCTTCATGAACGCCGCCGGGCCGACATAGACAAGGTCGCCGCCGACGCGCGCGATGAGCCCGCCGCTCTCCTGCACGGAGAAGTCCTCGATCGGCTTCATCGTGTAGCCGTTTTTGCGCATGAGCTCGGTGAAGACCGGCGCGACGCCGAGACCCGCCGCGGCGATCATGCTCGCCGTGCAGGAGGTCACGCGGTCCGGGAAAAAGCCCTCCTCGACCGTGATGTTTGCGATCGAAAGGGTGCGGGCGGGGAAGAGGTCGCCGTCCTTCAAAACGACCCTGTGGATGCGGCCGAGCTCGGCTGCGCCCGCGCTGCCCGCAATGGCGACGCCGCTGCGCGCGAGCCGTTTCGTCACCGTGTAAAACGGGAAGGCGAAGCCGAGAACCGTCGAGAGCGAGGCGGAGATTGTGACAGCCGCCGCGAGCGTGTGGGGGAAGTTGTTGCAGCTCTTGCTCGCGACGAAGCAGACGAGACTCAAAACTCCCGCGAAGATCAGCAGGATGGGGGTGAAGTAGGCGTAGGTCTTTTCAAAGAGGTCCGCCTCCTCGCTGCTGCGCACGAAGCCCGTCACCGGGCGGCGGACATGCACGAGCACGCGGCCGTTTTCCTCGCCTCCGTCCTCCGAGAGGATGACGGAGGGCGTCTGCGAGCGCGCTGCGGGGAGAAAGCTCAGCGCGAAGCTCTTGCAGCTGAGGTAGTAGCCCCAGAGCGCGGCGGTCAGCGACAGCGCCGACACGGCGCAGAAGGGGAAGCCGACCTTGTAGGTCTTGAAAACGATGATGCACACCGCGTCGAGGACCGATACGAGGCAGGACACGGCGATCAGAGATTCCGCGCCCGGCTTTTTCTGAAGGAGCGTTTTGAGGCCGTTGGAAAAGACGTCGAGCCCGATGACCATGACGATGAGCTCGAGAATGAGGCAGGCAAAGCTCGCGATGCGAACGGACGAGCCGAGCGCGCCGGCGGCGGGCAGTCCGTAGGACAGCCACACGAGCATGGCACAGACACAGCTTGCGAGAATGCTCCGCACGCGCAGAGACTGCGCCTGATCGGCGTAGAGCCGGGCGGCGGCTTCGGGCGCAAGCTCCGGCGGACGGTTCTCCCGTTCGCGTTCGGCGCGCTCGAACGCCTGCTTTCGACGTTCCTCGCGCTTGGCGGCGGCGTCAGCGAACAGGCCCATGACGGGCAAAACGACGCGCTCGCGGAAGCCAGGCGTCTCGTCCGCCTCCGCGTCCTCGTCGGAAAGTTCTTCTTCATAGCTGCGGGGGGCGGCATAGCGCTCCCGGGCGCTGTCGCCCGCCGAGAGGTCCCAGCGGCGCGTGGCGTCCGGGTCGGCGGTGCCTTCGTCCGCGATCGCGGCACCCTCGCCGGCTTCCGCGGGGACTTCAGCGTCTTGCACGGGGGCGTCTTCGGACACGGCTGCGTCGGAAGCCGTTCCCTCGGGCACAGGGACTTCGGCGTCCTTCTCCGGGAGCGTCACGCCGAAAATGCGCTCGACGTCGCTCAGCGCGTCGGCGCGTGGAGCGGCAGCGGCCTCGTTAGCCGCGTTCTGCGCGGACGGCTGCTCCGGCTCCTCGGACTCCGTCTGGGGGAGAAATTCATCCGAGAAAGCACGCTTGAGGTCGGCAAAGCCGCGCTTATAGCGGGAGAGCTCGCTTTTGATGCGGCGACTGCCGGGATCGGACCGCGGCGCGCCGTCGTCGTTAAAGGCCGGCTGCACGTCGTCTTCCGCGCGCTCCGGGTAAGGCTCCTCGCTGCGAAGGCTCGCCTCCGTGAAGGGGGAACCGCCGTCCTCAAACATGATCGGGCGGCCCGGCTCCGGCTGACCGGGGCGGAAGTCTGCGCCGAGTCCCTCCTCGGCCTTCACCTCGGCGATGATGTCTTCGACGGAAAAGAAGGGTGGGCTGTCCTGTATTCGGTTGTCTGCGTATCCGTTATCCTTCATATTGCACCAGCATGTGTAAAGAGCCGCCGGCCGGAGACCGTCCGACGGCCCTGATTTCGCTCTGATCGTCAGCCGCGCTGACGCAGCGCTTCGTAGAGCAGCACCGCCGCGGCGGCGCTTGCGTTGAGGGAGGAGACTTTCCCCTTCATGGGGATGCTCACGAGAAAGTCGCACTTCTCGCGCACGAGACGGCCCATCCCGGCTCCCTCGGAGCCGATGACGAAGCAGGCCGGGCCCGTGAGGTCCGTTTTCCAGAGGGGGTTCGCCCCGTCCGCCGCCGTGCCGTAGACCCAGACGCCGGCGGCCTTGAGCTCCTCGATCGCGCTCGCGAGGTTTGCCACGCGCGCGACCGCGATGTGCTCGACCGCGCCCGCACTCGTCTTTTCGACGATGGAGGTGAGGCCGGCGCTGCGGCGCTTGGGAATGATGACCCCGTGTGCCCCGACGCACTCGGCGGAGCGGATGACCGCGCCGAGGTTGTGCGGGTCGGAGATCTCGTCGCACATGACGATGAAGGGGGGCTCGTTTCGCTCCTTCGCGATCGCGAGGATGTCTGAAACGGAGCAGTAGTCCTTGATTGCGGCGAGGGCAATGACGCCCTGATGCGCGTGCGTCCGGGACATGAAGTCGAGCTTGCGGCGGTCGGCGTCGACAACGACGATGCCGGCGTCCTTCGCCGTGGAGGCGATGTGGCCGAGGGTCTTGTCGGTCTCGCCCTTCTGGATATAGATTTTGTCAATGGGTCTGCCGGCGCGGAGCGCTTCGATGACAGCGTTTCGACCCTCGATGAGGTCCTCACGCTCGTCCTGTTCCTCGGGTTCCGGCAGCTCCCTTTTCTCTTTCGGTTCCATTATTTCTTTGCGCGGTCACGAAGCTCTTCGACCATGTCCGTGTGCTCCCAGGGCAGGTCGACGTCCGTGCGGCCGAAGTGGCCGTAGGCGGCGGTCTGGCGGTAGATCGGGCGGCGCAGGTCGAGCTTCTGGATGATCTTCGCCGGGCGCATGTCAAAGGCTTCGTTCACGATCTCTGCCAGACGCTCGTCGGAGACGACGCCGGTGCCCTGCGTGTCGACAAGAACGGACACGGGGCGGGCAACGCCGATGGCGTACGCAAGCTCGATCTGGCAGCGCCTGGCAAGACCGGCGGCAACGATGTTCTTGGCGATGTAGCGGGCCATGTAGCAGGCGCTGCGGTCGACCTTGGTCGGGTCCTTGCCGGAGAAGGCGCCGCCGCCGTGGCAGGCATAGCCGCCGTAGGTGTCGACGATGATCTTGCGGCCGGTCAGACCGGAGTCACCGACGGGGCCGCCGATGACGAAACGGCCGGTGGGGTTGATGAAATATTTGGTGTCCGCGTCGATGAGGTTTTCGGGGATGACGGGCTTGATGACCGTCTCCATGATGCCCTCGCGCAGTTCCTTGATGTCGATGTCCGCGCTGTGCTGCGTGGAGACGACGATCGCGGGGATGCGCAGGACCTTGCCGTCCGGGCCGTATTCGATCGTGACCTGGGATTTGCCGTCCGGGCGCAGCCAGGTGAGCTCGCCGGACTTGCGGACCTCCGCGAGACGGCGGGAGAGCTTGTGCGCGTAGGAGATCGGGGCAGGCATGAGCTCCGGGGTCTCGTCGCAGGCAAAGCCAAACATCATGCCCTGGTCGCCGGCGCCGGTGTCGTCGAGATCGCAGGCGTCCTTTGCGCCCTCGCGGCACTCGTAGGAGCGGTCGACGCCCATGGCGATGTCCGCCGACTGCTCGTGGATGGAGGTGAGCACGGCGCAGGTGGAGTTGTCAAAGCCGAATTCAGGGTTCGTGTAGCCGATCTCGCCGACGGTCTTGCGGACGATGGCGGGGATGTCCGCATAGGCTTCGGTCGTGATCTCGCCCATGACCATGACCATGCCGGTCGTGGTGCAGCACTCGCAGGCGACGCGGGACATCTTGTCCTGCTCGAGCAGAGCGTCGAGCACGGCGTCGGAGATCTGGTCGCACATCTTGTCGGGATGGCCCTCGGTGACGGATTCGGAGGTGAAAACGCGGTTTGTAAATTTGGTCTGCATGTTTTATGTGCCTCTTTTCATAGGAGTTGTTTTCTATAAATACGCTTCATATTTATATATGGTATCATTGCGCCTGTTTACCAGAAAACAGACATATTATATGATAGCACATCTTTCCCGGTACTGAAAGTACAATCTTTGCCCGCCGACAAGAAAATTGCGCGGCGGGCAGTCAAATTTACAAAAAATGCATAGACAGAAGCGGAGAAAAAGGGTATCATCAAAGGACTAACAAATTCCGTCATCGGAGGAGTGCTCTCTATGAAAAGCTTCATGCGGCGGGTCGACCGCTTCTGCTATACACATCCAAATTTCGGCATCCAAAATCTGATGATGTTCGTCATTATCGGCAATCTGCTGGTCTGGCTCTTCGGCGCGATGGACACAAAACACATTCTTATAGATGCCCTCGCGTTTTCCGCCGAGCAGGTCTTCCTGCACGGACAAGTCTGGCGGCTTGTCACGTTTATCTTTATCCCGACGACGGGCGGCATCTGGCTTTTGTTCATGCTCTACTTTTATTATTTCATCGGCCGCTCGCTCGAGGGGCAGTGGGGACCCGGCAAGTTCACGGTCTACTATCTCTGCGGCATGGCCTTCAACATTCTCTACGCGACGCTCATGTGGCTTCTCACCGGATATGATATCCGCATCGACGCAAACTACCTGAACCTCTCGCTCTTCTTCGCGTTTGCGACGCTCTTCCCGGAGGAGATCGTGTTGCTTTTCTTCATCATTCCGATCAAGATGAAGTGGCTCGGCTGGATCGACGCGGCGTTTTTCGTGATTGCGATGTTCACAACGCGTTTCCCGGCGAACCTGCTGCCGCTGGTCGCGATCTTGAACTATCTGCTGTTTTGCGGCGGCTGGCTCTTTGACTTCATCCGTCCCGCCCGCGTGCAGCAGAAGTCGAAGACCATCAACTACAAAAAGGCCGCGAAGCAGTATTATAAGGAACAGGCAAAAAGGCCCTACACGCGCAAGTGCGAGGTCTGCGGCAAGACGGACGCGGACTACCCCGATCTCGAGTTCCGCTTCTGCTCCCGCTGCGCCGGCTACCACTGCTTCTGCATAGACCATATAAACAGCCACGTCCACTTCAAAGAGTGACAGAAAAAATCCCCGGTTCCGTTTTTCGCGGAACCGGGGATTTATTTTTTTACTTCGTGCCGAAGATGCGGTCGCCGGCGTCGCCGAGACCGGGAACGATGTAGCCGTGTTCGTTGAGCTTTTCGTCCTCCGCCGCGACAAAGATGTCGACGTCCGGGTGCTCTTCCTGCACCTTTTTGATGCCCTCGGGCGCGCCGATGATGGACATGAGCTTGATGTGCTTGCAGCCGTATTCCTTGAGGAAAGTGATGGCCGCCGTGGCGCTGCCGCCGGTTGCGAGCATCGGGTCGACGATGATGACGTCGCGCTCGGCAATGTCCTTTGGCATCTTGCAGTAGTATTTGACGGGGAGCAGGGTCTCCGGATCGCGGAAGAGGCCGATGTGACCGACCTTCGCGCTCGGGATCATGGTGAGCATGCCGTCGACCATGCCGAGTCCGGCGCGGAGGATCGGAACGACCGCCAGCTTCTTGCCGGACAGACGCTTGACCGTTGCCTTGGCCACCGGGGTCTCGATCTCGACTTCCTCGAGAGGCAGGTCGCGCGTTGCCTCATAGCACATGAGCATTGCCACTTCGGAGACGAGCTCGCGGAATTCCTTGACGCTGGTGTCCTTGTCGCGCATGATCGAAAGCTTGTGCTGAATGAGCGGATGGTCGAATACTGT
>JAKOSQ010000371.1 GCA_029777215.1 Bacillota bacterium | reverse complement strand
CGAGAAGGTAACGGCTTTGATAACGGGCTCGGGCGCAAGGCCCTTGCCGGCGTTGGTGTAAAGTCCGCTGTGTTCGCTGTCGCGCTCTGTGAGGTTGAGCGCCTGCGCGAGCTGGGATGCCATGATGCGGCAGACAGACAGGAGCTTGTTTTCGTCTGCCCGGTCGCCAACGGCGATGTGGATGCCGTGCTTTTCGGCGAGCTGCTGTGTCTTGGTGTAGATATAAACGATCTTGCCGTTCTCAATCTTGATGAGACGGCCGCCGATGTCGAGGCAGGAGGCCCCGCGCAGCGTGCCTTTTTCGTAGACGGCACTGTTGCTGGTGCCGCCGCCGACGTCGATGTTCGCGACGACGGTGTGCTTGTCGTGGGAATATTTATCGGCGCCAGCGCCGCGTGCCGCGAGGACGGACTCGAGGTCCGGTCCGGCAGTGGCCACGACAAACTCGCCGGCAAAATTGGAGAGCGCTTTGAGGACCTCATTGGCGTTTTGCTTTCTGGCGGTCTCACCAGTAATGATAACGGCGCCCGTGCGGACGTCCGCCGGAGTCTTCCCTGCCGCGGCGTATTCATCGCGGATGATGCGCTTGACAGCCTCCGCGTCGATTTCCGTCGGGGAGCGCAGCGGCGTGAAATGGATCTGGCTGCGGTAGACGACCTGCTTGTCAACGATATCGATGCGCGGAACCGTGTAGCTGGTGGCCCGGTTTTCGATCGTGAGCTGGCTGAAAATGAGCTGCGTCGTCGAAGTGCCGATGTCGATGCCGACAGATAATATTATTTCATGCATTTTGGGGGTTCACCCGCTTCCCTGCGAGATTTTTTTTAAAAAGAAACAGCACGGGCGCAGGGGTACGCCCCTGCATCCGTGCTGCATCGCACTTTTTTAGCCGCTCCCCGCTTCATCGCGGAAAGCATTTTCAGTTGTCGGAGTCAGATGAGCTTGTTGCGGAAGGTAAAGACGGCACTCGTGCCGTTTTTATCGGAGTCGAGCTCGAGGTTGCCCTTGAGCTTGTCCTTGACAAGCGTCTGGACGATCGAAAGGCCAAGCGAGCTCATGTCGATTGCGTCGAGGTCAAAGCCGCTGCCGTTGTCGATCACCTGAATCCGGGAGTAGAGTTCGCCGTGCGTCACAATGATACGCACAAGGCCCTTGTCCCCGTCCGCCCGGTCGTTGAAGGCGTACTTGAAGGAGTTTTGCAGAAGCTCGTTGACGACCATGGCGATCGAGGATGCGATGTCCGAGTCGACGGTGAAATCGTCCCCTTCGATCACGATGTCCGCACAAAGCGGATTTTCAAAGTAGCGCAGCGTGTAGCTGCGGATGTTGCCGATGACAGCACCGAGCATGACCTCGTCCACACCACTCTGGGAGAGGACCTCGTGCGTGCTCGCGATGGAGAGGATGCGGTTCATACTCTCGCCGAGGACTTCCTTTGTCTCCTCGCTTTTCGTGCGGCGCATCTGGAGCCGCAGGAGACTGGCGATGGTCTGGAGATTGTTCTTGACGCGGTGGTGCATCTCCTTGATGGCGACGGATTTGAGGATCAGTGCCTGTTCCTGCTCCCAGCGCCAGGTCTCGTCGCGAATGACGATCGCAAACTCGACGTCGGTCGCCTCGAGCGGAATGCGGCGGATATTGAGGACCCGGCCGCTCACGGTGGCCTTTTTGAGGCTGTAGCCTTTGGCCTGGTGGATCTCTTCCCCCACACCCTCGACGAGCCGGATGTTTTCATAGGGCTGGCCGAGCACGTCGTCCACATAGCCGAGCGTCTGATAGAGCTCGCGGGCGAGGGTGTTGCGAAAAGTGACGATGCCCTTGTGGTTGACCATGAGGATGGCTTCGTCGATGCACTCCGTGAGCCAGTTGCCCTCGGAGGCCATGTGCGTGAGCGCGATCGCGATGCGCTCATCGCTCTGCTGGGAGAAATGGATGCGCTCGCTGAGCTCGCGCTGCTCGTCAAGTCTTTTTTCCTGGATCAGCACGCCGATGATCTTCGGGCCGTTTCGGATCGCTTCGACCGTCTGAATGGTCATGCCGTTTTCCTGCGTGATGGCCTTCATTTCCTTGGTGCTCACGCCCAGGCGAAAGGTCCGCGCAACGGCGGGTTCGTTTTCCTGCTTTGCGAGCAGGCCGACGACCGTCTTTTTGTAGGAAGACGGCACGCCGGAGGGCTTTGCCTCCGAAACGACGATGGCGTCCCCGTCCCTGCCGGGACAGTCGATGAAGATGTCGGCATCCTCAAGATCCGCTACCGTCTGTAAAAAGCGGCTCATCGTTTCGATGATTGCAATGTCCGCGTCGCCAAGGTCGGTGTATTTTTTGCACAGCTGCTTGATGATCGAATTCGCCATGGATCACATCCCAGCCCGTGCGAGTATGATCTCGGATACGCGTTTCATAGAAATGTTCTTCATGTGACTGAGCTCCCGAATGTAGTCGTAGGCCTCCTGCTCGGAGATGCCCTGCTCCTGCATGACGAGCCCTTTCGCCTTTTCGACGATCGTTCGGCTCTCAAGGCGCTCGGACATGTCGGCCATGTCCTTTCGGAGCTTTTTGAATTCCGCGTTTCTGGCAACCGCGACTTCGACGCTCGGGATGAGCGACTCCTCGTCGATCGGCTTGATGATATAGCCGGAAACACTGCTTAGCTTGGCCTGCTCGACAAATTCCTTGTCGCTGTAAGCCGTGAGCATGATGATTGTATCCGCGAGGTTGTCCTCGTTGATGATCTTCGCTGCCGACAGACCGTCTGCCAGCGGCATTTTCACATCGAGCAAGATGAGATCGGGGTGATACTTCTTGCAGCTCTCGACAGCGTCAAAACCGTCCGACGCTTCCGCAACGACATTGT
>JAKOSQ010000036.1 GCA_029777215.1 Bacillota bacterium | reverse complement strand
CAAGATGATCATGGACGAGAGCGGCGTTTCGCGCTCGACCTTTTACCGCTACTATCTGGACAAGTACGACGTCATGAACTACAACTACAAAAAGCGCCTCGACCGCTGGGTCAGCTCGCAGAACTGCAAGAGCTGGCGCGAGCTGTACCAGCGCATCTTCTACGCGACGGACCGGGACCGCAAGCGCGAAAAAAACGCCTTCTCCTACGTTGGACCGAACAGCTACACGGCCTTTCTCTACGACTACTCGTACAGCATGATTGAGGAGATCACGACGAAGAGTCGCGGCAAGCCGCTGACGAAGGAGGAGAAGCTGCAGCTCTCGGTCTTCTGTTACGGCGGCATCGCGGTGGACATCGACTGGATCAACCAAAAGACGGACTACCCCCGCGAGGAAATCGCAGAGCAGATCTACCTCGCCATGCCCGCCACCCTCCGCGACGAGTGGTGCAACCTCGACAACGCCTGAAGGCTGCCACAGCAGCCTTTAAAAAGCCTCGCAGAGTTTGCGCCCGCAGGCGCGAATAAACTTGGGATCGTTTTTTGCGGCGGCGTGTACGTCGCAAAAAACACTTCTCGCGGAGCGAGCGTCGAATTGGCCGCCTTTGGCGGCCAACCGAGGGGCAGAGCGCAGCGCAGTTCCTTCGGTCTAAACAGTCCGCGGGTCTGTTTTGACCGACTAAATTAAAAGGACGCGGCACAAAACAAAGTTCTGTGCCGCGTCCTTTTAATTAACTTGTTTTACTCTTCGTACATCGCGACTTCGGAATGCACATGGTATTCCTTGCAGGTCGGGCCAAACTTCTGGAAAATCTCGGTGCTGGAGTGCGCCTGCAGATCGTCCATGGTCTCCCACTTTTCAAGCAGGAACATGCTCATGGAGTCGTCCGGGTTGATGTAGAAATCATAGCAGACGTTGCCGTGATCGGCGCGGGAAGCGTCAACGATGCCGGCGTCCTTGAGTGCCTGATAGACGTCCTTCATTTCTGTCTGTCTGCTGACAAACGTGCAGTTGCAGATGATCATTGGTATCTCCTCCGTTATTGTACCGCTGTGCGGTGTTATTGTGTTCATAATAGCACCAAAAGCCCCTGTTTGCAAGCATTGTTATATTCGCGTCAATCAAAACGAGGGCGGGAGCCGAAGCCCCCGCCCTCGCGCGGATGCAATTTTTTAGAGCGTATTTCTCTGGTCGTCGTGTGCCGACGGGAAGTCGTAGTTTCTGTAGGGGGTGCAGGTGATGGGCTGACGCACTGCGGGAGGCGTGCTGTCCATGATGTCGTAACCCTCGAAATCGTCTTCCTCGATGAGCGTCGTCGTGAGGATCTGCTCCTTGAGCTGCTGGCGGAAGTCCGGATGCGCAATGCGGATCAGGGCCTTGATACGATCAACATAGCTCTTGAGGTAGATGTCCGCGAGGCCCCACTCGGAGACGACGAACATGACATAGTTCTTGAGCATGGAGACGATGCTGCCCTGCGGGAGCCAGGGAACGATGTTCGACTGAGTCACGCCGTCGTGATCGACATAGGTGGAACGCAGGCAGATGAAGCTGCGGCCGTTCTTGCAGCGCTGCGCGCCGTAGATGTAGGCCAGCGAGCCACCCATGCCGGTGTAGATCTTCGTGCCCTGCGCTTCAGAGCAGCACTGGCCGATGAGGTCGACCATGAAAGTAGCGTTGATGGCGACCATGTTCTCCTGCTCCATCGTGCCGAGAGGCTCGATGCAGAGGGTGCGCGGGTTGAGGCGGACGTCCTTGTCGGTCGAGGAGACCCACTTGAAGCACTCCTCGGAGCACGCACCGGGGCTCGATGCGCGGAGCTTCGTGATCTTGCCGCTTTCGACCAGCGGCATCATGCTGTCGCAGAGGACCTCGGAGAAGACCTCGAACGTGCCGGGCAGCTCCTTCAGATTTTTCAAAATCTCCTCGCCCAGTCCGCCGTAGCCGATCTGGACCTTGTCGCCGGTGTGGATGTAGGGGAGGATGTAGGACGCGATCCGGATATCCATGTCGGTCGGCTCCGGCGTCGGCAGTGCGAACATATCGGTGTTGTTCTTGAT
>JAKOSQ010000370.1 GCA_029777215.1 Bacillota bacterium | reverse complement strand
TTTAGTACATCCGCCCTGGAAGGGCAAGAGCGAATGTGTCCCGCGCGCAAAAGACCGCCGCGAAAGCGGCGGTCTTTTGCGGTTTTTCGTTCAGACGCTCACGCTCCGGCTTTCAGCCGGCGGCTGTGTGCGCCGCGCTTTTGCCTCGCGAAAATAGAGGATTGCTCCCACGGCGAGCAGCGCGATGCCGACCGGCGCGTAGAGCGCCGTGTAGCTCGAGGTCGTTCCGTAAATCTCCAGTACGCCCCGCAGGCAGCTGCCAACGGCGAGAGTCGTCACGCCGCAGTCCCACACGCCCGCGGCGCGCTTTTCCGGGAGCGGCAGGCGCTTTGACAGGGCGATCGCCGCGTACGGCAGCGCGCCGAGAACCAGGGGATAAGCAAAGAGACAGATCATCGCGTTTGAATAGACCCCGTGGCTGAAGTGCTCATAAATGGCGGAAAACAGCCCGCAGAACATTGCGATGCAGACGTAGATGACCGTCTGCCGGACGGCGCTGCGCCGTTTGCGCTCAATAACCGATGCTGACAATGTCGCTCACCTTTCTTTCACTGATGGTGCTGCCGTTCGTGGTCGGCTGGTTGATGACGGTCCCGTTGAAGACCATCGTGGAGCTGCCGCCGCCGTCGAGGTTATAGGCGGTCTTGCAGCCGAGGCTCTGCATGAAGCTCGCGAGCTCGGAGAGGGACAGGCCCTCGCTCGCGCTCGTGCGTCCGTCGGAGACGACGAAGACGTAGTGCAGGCTGTCGATCTGACCGATGGCGGTGCGCGGGTTCGAGGTCATGGCCTTGCCGACCTCCTCGTCCTCGCTCACGGCGATCTCGCCGTTTTCAATGAGGGCCGGGCCGAAGGAGAGGACCTGCTGCGCGCCGGCGTCCAAAAGCGCCTGCGCCGTGGTGCTGCCCTCTGTGACGATGGAGAAGTCGCCGCTTTCGTCGATGACGAGGTCCTCCTGATCGTCGTCCGAGACGGTCGAGCGATACAGTACGCCGTTGCGGATGACATAGCCGGACTGCTGCGCGCCGTAGTAGTCGCCGTTGACGGCGAGAATGGCGTTGGCTTCGTCTGCAATGGCCGAGGTCTTTTCCGTGATGTTGCGGCCGTAGGTGCCGTCCGCAAGGACAGTGTTCAAATACTCCGCGCTCGAGAGCGTCACATCCGCGACGTAAATATTCGTGTCGTTTTCGCGGCAGGTCGTGAGTTTGATCGTGATGTTGCCGTCCGAATAGCTGTCGTCCGTAGTCGTCGCGTCGTTCGGCGTGCTCGCCGCCGTGTCGGCGGCCGCAGCCGCGCTGCCGCTGCTTGAAACGGTGCTGACGACTGCCGCCGCGCTGTCCGTGTCCGATGCCGCCGTCGAATAGGCGTGCTGGATGAGGAAGGTGTCGAGCAGCACGAAAGCCGTGAAGACGCACAGGACCGATTTATAAATGCCGGGGAAGCCCGGTCTTTTTTTCTTTTTCATTGGAGCTCCGCCTCCAGTTCCTCCGCGGGTTCCTCTTTTTTGGGGAAAATGATGAACTTCTGCGCAGCCCAGCTGAGCGTGAAGAACATGATCTCCGTGAGGACCTTCGCAAGGTATTTGTTCATGCCCGCGCCGACGAGGGTGCTGAGCAGCACCGTGTTGCCCGCGAGGATGATCGCCGCGAGGCCGAAATACTGCAGCGCGGTCTTTGCGAGCTTCTCCTCGGTCTTAAAGACATATTTCCGGTTGATGGAAAAGTTCACCCACGCGCTCACGATCCGCGCAAGGACGTTCGCGAGCGGAATGGCGACCGCGCCAAGCCCGCCCATGACGGCGGTGAGCAGGGTGTAGAGTCCATAGTCCACGGCAAAGCCCGTGAAGGACGAGAGCGCAAACTTGAAAATGTCGCCGTAAATGCGCAGCGAGTCGCGCAGCGCGTTGAAGTGCGAGCAGGCGTTGCCGTTTTCGTAGATCGTCTCGATGGCAATCTCGCGCAGCGGAATTTTTCTGCGCGGGCAGGCGAGCAGGACGTTCATCTCATACTCGTAGCGGTCGCCCTCGATGCCGAGCAGGAATGGGACGAGGCCCATTGTGAAGGCCCGCAGGCCCGTCTGCGTGTCGCTGACCTTCGCGCCCGTCGCGAGACGGTAGACGAGACAGGTCAGGCGGTTTCCGAAGCGGCTGCGCGCCGGGACGTCTTTTCCGTCGAAGCGGCGGCAGCCAAGGACCAGCGTGCCGGGGTTTTCGGCTGCCTCGTTCGCCGCGCGGACGGCGTCAGTGACGCTGTGCTGTCCGTCAGCGTCGAGCGTCACCACAACCGCATTGGCGCTGCAGTGCCGCGCGATGTAGCTCAGACCGGTGCGGAGCGCGCAGCCTTTGCCGCGGTTTTCCTCGTGTGTGAGCACGACGGCGAAGCGTTTGGCCGCCGAAAAAAAGCGCCGGTACTGCTCGCCGCTGCCGTCGTCGACGAGTACGATCTTAAAATGCGCGTCGCTGAGCTGCACGACAAGGTTCACAAGTCCGTCCTCCGGCTCGTAGGCCGGGATCAGCGCAACACGCTGAATTTCTGTCAGCATTGGGAAGCCCTCCTTCCGTTGAAAGCCTGTTTCAGCTTCTGAGAGCATTAAAACGCCGCAACCTTAAACCTGCCTAAAACAGAAATTTTCCGCAAAAAATCAGCGCCGCACGTTTTCTCCGTGCGGCGCTGGGGACTGTGCTGTTTCAGATGCCGAGATACTGTTCCTGTTCGAGGCTCAGCGCGTCGATGGACTTGTCGAGGCTCGCAAGCTTGTAGCGGGCAACGGCGAGATCCGTCTCGCGCGGGACCGGGTAAACACCTGGCGAGAGCTCGTTGCGGTTGTCCGCGAGGAAGCGGGCGCTGAGCGCCTGAACGGCGAAGCTCATGTCCATGATCTCCGCGGGGTGGCCGTCGCCGGAGGCGAGGTTCACAAGTCTGCCCTCGGCGAGGACGAAGACCGTCCGGCCGTTGGTGAGACGGAAGCCCTCAATGTTCTCGCGCGCCTCGTAGCGCTCAACGGAGAGCTCCGCGAGCTCGGGCAGATTGATCTCCACGTCGAAATGGCCGGCGTTGCAGAGGATCGCGCCGTCCTTCATCTTCGCGAAATGGCTCTTGCGGATGACGTCCTTGCAGCCCGTAACGGTGACGAAGATGTCGCCGAGCGCGGCGGCGTTCGCCATCGGCATGACGTCGAAGCCGTCCATGACCGCCTCGATCGCCTTGACGGGGTCAACCTCCGTGACGATGACGCGCGCGCCGAGGCCCTTTGCGCGCAGGGCCGTCCCCTTGCCGCACCAGCCGTAGCCCGCGACGACAACGATCTTTCCCGCGACGATGAGG
>JAKOSQ010000369.1 GCA_029777215.1 Bacillota bacterium | reverse complement strand
TATATCGAATACTACGACCAGGACATGACGGACCACTACCTCATGGAGCAGCGCATCATCAACGAGATGCAGGGCGCGCTTGACAACGAGGAGTTCGTGGTCTATTTCCAGCCGAAATACTTTCTGCGCGCGGGCATGCCCAACGGCGCGGAGGCACTTGTCCGCTGGAACCACCCGAAAAACGGACTCATGTTTCCCGGTCAGTTTATCCCCGTCTTTGAACGCAACGGCTTCATCGGCAAGCTCGACTACTACATGTGGGACAAGGTATGCCAGTACCTCCGCCGCTGGATCGACGAGGGCCTGCGGCCCGACCCCGTCTCCGTGAACGTCTCCCGCGCCAACATGTATAATCCGCACCTGGTCGACATCATCAGCGACCTCGTCAAAAAATATGATATCCCGCCAGCGCTCTTCAATCTGGAAATCACTGAGTCCGCCTATATGGACAACCCGAACCAGATGAAAAACACGATCTGCGCGCTGAAAAAGCGCGGTTTTGTCATCATGATGGACGACTTCGGCAGCGGCTACTCCTCACTCAACACCCTCAAGGACATCGACGTCGACATCCTCAAGATCGACACCAAATTCATGCCCAAGGGGGACGGGGACAGCCGCAGCGAGCGCATCCTCTCGTCCGTTATCCGCATGGCCGGATGGCTCGACCTGCCTGTGGTCGTCGAGGGCGTCGAGACGACCGAGCAGCGCGACTTCCTTGAGAGCATCGGCGCGGAGTATGCGCAGGGCTTCCTCTTCGCCCGCCCGATGCCCTGCGAGGAGTACGAAAAGATCGTCCGCGCCGTCGGCACGGGGGACGAGAGCCTCTTCAAAAACGACCCGAAGACCGAGAAGCTCGACTCCATCTGGTCGGCAAGCCCGAACGCGGAGCAGATCTTCAAAAACATCATGCAGCCCATCGCGATTTACGAATACGCCGAGGGCGTGTGCACGCCCCTGCGCTTCAACAAGGCCTTCATCGAGCTCTTCGGCTTTGAGGCAGCAATTGAAAGCGCCAACGGCAAGCCCGGCAAGCACATGCCCGCCGAAGAAAAGGACCGCGTCAAGGCGGCGCTCGAAACGGCGGTCAAGGAACAGAGCACAACCCAGTGCGAGTACCAGTGGTACCCCGAAAACCAGGCGATGCTCTGGATCCACGTCAACTTCCAGTACATCAAGAGCGTCTCCGGCAGCCACGTCCTGTTCGCGACCTTCTCGAACGTGACGGAGTCGAAACGGCTCGAATGTGAGCTTTTGAACTTCAAGCGCAGCAACACCAAAAAGCAGCGCAACAAGGTCCTGATCGCGGACGACTCCGTCGTGTCGCGGACGATACTCAACAACATTTTCGAAGCGCAGTACACCGTTCTGCAGGCCGATAACGGCAAGAAGGCGCTTGACCTCCTGCGCGCGAACAGGGACGACGTTGCCGTTATCCTCCTCGATATGGTGATGCCCGTGATGGACGGCAGGACTTTCCTTCTGACAAAAAACAGCGAGCCGGATATCGCGAATATCCCTGTCGTCGTCATCTCTGACGAGGGTCGCAAGGAGGAGCAGATCGACGCGCTCAAGCTCGGCGCGAACGACTATGTTACAAAGCCCTTCATTCCGGAGCTGCTGCTCCGCCGCGTGAGAAACGCCGCGGAGAGCGAGGCAAGCGCGCCCGACCACAAGAACGAGCAGATCTTCGGCGACAAATAAAAACAGACGGTCC
>JAKOSQ010000368.1 GCA_029777215.1 Bacillota bacterium | reverse complement strand
GAAAAGGCCATCCGCCCGGACACCTGCCTTGTGACGATCATGTACGCGAACAACGAGATCGGCACCATCCAGCCGATCGCGGAGATCGGCGCGCTGTGCCGCGAAAAGAAGATCCCCTTCCACACGGACGCGGTGCAGGCCGTCGGCCATCTGCCGATCGACGTCAAAAAGGAAAACATCGACATGCTCTCGATGTCCGGCCACAAGTTCCACGGCCCGAAGGGCGTCGGTGCGCTGTACGTCCGCAAGGGCATCATCCTCAACAACCTCATCGAGGGCGGCGCACAGGAGCGCGGCAAGCGCGCCGGCACCGAAAACCTCCCCGGCATCGTCGGCATGGCCGCGGCCCTGCAGGAGGCGGTTGACCACATGGACGAAAACGCAAAAAAGGTCGCGGCCCTGCGGGACAGGCTCATCGACGGCGCGCTCAAGATGCCGGAGACCATCCTCAACGGCGACCGCGTCAAGCGTCTGCCCGGCAACGTCAACATCTCCGTCAAGGGCATCGAGGGCGAGTCCCTGCTCATGTACCTCGATCAGGAGGGAATCGCGGCGGCGTCCGGCTCGGCCTGCACCTCCGGCTCCCTCGACCCGAGCCACGTTCTGCTCGCGATCGGTCTGCCGCACGAGGTCGCGCACGGTTCGCTGCGCATGACGCTCTGCGAAAACAACACCGAAGATGAGGTCGATTACCTGCTGGAAAAGCTCCCGCCCATCGTGGAGCGCCTCAGAGACATGTCACCCGTCTGGAAAAAAATGAAGGAGGGTAAATAAAATGCTGTACAGTGATAAAGTTATGGATCATTTCACGCACCCGCGCAATGTCGGTGAAATTCCCGACGCGGACGGTGTCGGCGAAGTCGGCAACCCCAAGTGCGGCGATATCATGAAGATTTACCTCAAGATCGACGACGGCATCGTCACCGACGCGAAGTTCAACACCTTCGGCTGCGGCGCAGCCATCGCGACAAGCTCCATGGCGACCGAGCTCATCAAGGGCAAGCCCGTTTCGGAGGCCATGAAGCTCTCGAACAAGGCGGTCGTCGAGGCACTCGACGGTCTGCCCGCCGTAAAGCTCCACTGCTCGGTGCTTGCCGAGGAGGGCGTCCGCACGGCGCTGCTCGACTACTACACCCGCCGCGGCGAGAAGATGCCGGAAGAGTATCTGCCGCGACACGAAGACTGCTCCGCCTGCGACATCGGCTAACGCCTAAAATGGGACTCTGCCAAGGCAGAGTCCCATTTTAGAAGGTTTATCGGAGTCTTTTCTCCCCCCCGGGGGGTTGTTATCTCTTGACGAAAGCCTTATAATATCGTTATAATGAAATCCCGACAGAACCTATCTGTTTACAAAGGAGACTGACCATTATGAGCGATCTTGAACATACCCATGACCACGAGCACTGCGGAGAGCACACGCATCCGCACACCCACGACCACGGCAGCATGGCCCCGCACTCCGACGAGGAGAACCTTGCCCTGCTCGGCTATATGATCGAGCACAACGAGCACCACGGCGAGGACCTGCACGAACTGTACCATTCGCTCGACAACGCCGGCAAGCACGAAGCCGCCGCCCTCGTGGGCGACGCGCTGCACTACTATGAGCACGGCAACGAGAAGCTTGCCGAGGCGAAAAAGCTCCTCGAAGCAAAGTAATTTCAGCGGCACATCTGCCCTTTAAGGAGGAATTTTTATGTGTCTTTCCACTGCTTATGAAGTCGGCCCGTCCGGCGAGAAGATGATCTGCGACCGCGTCACGAACATCTCCGTCGAGGGCGACAGCGTCCGTCTTGTGAACCTGCTCGGCCAGCAGACCGTGGTGCAGGGAAACTTGAAGGACGTCGACCTCAACAAGAACGTCATCAGAATAGAAACCAAACAGTAAGCGCAAAAGGGCTCTGCCGGGTGCAGAGCCCTTTTTATATTTCTTTCTGCAATTTCGTTGAGGAATTCCTGCATTTTTTGGTCCGGCGTGCGATATATTTCGTTGAAATCACACAAAATGTGAATTTTTCTTGAAACTTGCTTGACATTTTCCGGGCGAGGGCGCATAGTAATAAGCGTAAAGCAAAGGCGCTGCAAGGGGGAACCCCTGCGGCGTCTTTTTTTTACTTCTCCACCACGCAGCATGCGGAATCTGGCAGTTCCGCAACACATCCCCTCTTGACAAAGGAGTCAGCTGGGACGGCAGACGTGCCGTCAAAACCGGTCTGACTCCTTTGTCATTTCTTTTCCGCCGCACGGCGACACTCCGGCGGGAAGGGATGCGGAGAAAATGAAAAAGTGGAAAAATTATTGGGGTGAAAAAAATGAAAACAAAAACGAACAAGCGCATCGTATTCTGGCTGACCTTCACGCTGTTGACGCTGTTTTTCGCCGTCTCGGCCTTCGCCGCCGGCGCTGATCCGACCGGCGCGTCCTACAGCGCGACGAGCGGCGGCGAAACGCTCGGCGATGTCGCCGCCACGGCGAACAAGGCCATGCTCGGTGCGAACTACACCTGGGTCATGATCTGCGCGTTCATGGTCTTCTTCTTCCAGTGCGGCTTTGCGATGGTCGAGACGGGCTTCTGCCGCGCCAAGAACGCCGCGCACACGATGACAATGAACTTCATGGTCTTCCTCGTCGGCGCGGTCGGCTACTTCCTCTGCGGCTTCGCGTTTCAGATGGGCGGCTCCGGCGGCGCGGCGGGCCTCGGCGCGGATGGCAGCGTTTTGAACGCGCTTTGGACGATTCCCGGCTTCGGCGGCATTCTCGGCCACAAGGGCTTTCTCCTGAGCGGCACCTATGACGCGAGCGTCTACGCGCTGTTTTTCTTCCAGATGGTCTTTATGGACACCACCGTCACCATCCCGACCGGCGCGATGGCCGAGCGCGTGAAATACTCCGCTGTCGTCATCACCTCGTTTTTTATCTCGATGTTTCTCTATCCGGTGTTTGGCTGCTGGGTCTGGGGCGGCGGCTGGCTTGCGACCCTCGGCACGAACTTCGGTCTCGGCCACGGCGTCGTCGACTTTGCCGGCAGCGGGGTCGTCCACTCGATGGGCGGCATGCTGGCCCTCGCGGGCGCGATCGTCATCGGCCCCCGCATCGGCAAGTTCAAGAAGGACGGCACGGCCCGCGCCTTCCCCGGCCACGACATCCCCATGGCGATCATCGGCACGATCATCCTCTTCTTCTGCTGGTTCGCCTTCAACGCCTCCGGCGCGCTGAACTCTACTGACTTCCGCCTCGCGGTCGCTGCGACGAACACCATGATCTCCGGCGCGGTCGGCGGCTTGGTGGCCATGTTCTACATGTGGAAAAAGTACGGCAAGCCCGACCCGTCCATGACGGCCAACGGCGCTCTCGCGGGCCTCGTCGCGATCACGGCCCCCTGCGCCTATGTGAACGGCATCTCGGCGCTCATCATCGGCGTCGTCGCCGCCTTCCTCGTGTGCAACGCGGTTCCCTTCGTTGAAAACAAGCTCAAGCTCGACGACCCCGTCGGCGCGATCTCCGTCCACTGCGTCAACGGTCTCTGGGGCATGCTCGCGCTCGGCCTGTTCGCCGATGGCAAGTATGGCGACGGTGTCAACGGTGTGGCTGGCGGCGTGCGCGGCCTGTTCTACGGCGACGCCTCCCAGCTTCTCGCTCAGCTCATCGCGATTGCGGTCCTTATCGTCTGGGGCTTCGGCCTGAGCTACCTCTTCTTCCGCATCCTCGACAAGGTCTGGGGTCTGCGCGTGTCCCCGGAGACCGAGCTCGACGGTCTCGACATCCCCGAAATGGGCGTTCTCGCCTACCCGGACAACCAGCTCGTCCGCTGCGAGCTCGACTACGACTCCGCCGACAACGCGCCTATCCCGCAGCTCGCGCGCTTTACAGACTTCCATCTCGGCGAGGTAATCACCGCGCCGAAGGCAGCCGTCCCGGTCGAAAAGGCCGTCCGTGTCGTGGACGTCTCCTCCGGTCCGGCAGTGCTCGCAACCCCGGAGAGCCGCAAGCTCACCAAGATCGACATCATCATGAAGCAGAACAAGTTCGAAGCCCTCAAGGCGGCGATGAACCGCATCGGCGTCACCGGCATGACGGTCACACAGGTCCTCGGCTGCGGCATGCAGAAGGGCAAGACCGAATACTACCGCGGCGTTGAGACCGAAGTCAACCTCCTGCCGAAGGTGCAGGTCGAGATCGTCGTGGGGAAGGTCTCGGTGCGCGACATCATCGAGACGGCCAAAAAGACGCTCTACACCGGCAAGATCGGCGACGGAAAAATTTTCGTCTACGACGTGGAGAACGTCGTCAAGGTCCGCACCGGCGAGGAGGGCTACGACGCCCTGCAGGACGAAGACGACTAAAGAAACAAGCCTTCCATTTATTCCTCTCTATTTGGGCCCGGGGTACGCTCCGGGCCCTTTCTCTGTCTTCTGGCGCCCGCGGCACATACAATAGAAAAGTGAGGTGAGCGCGTATGTCCGGCATCAAGAATATTCCCGGCGGCGAGCTCGTCTACGCCGCCGCGACCTTTTCCGTCGCGATTGCGCAGGAATACGATCTCGACGACATCAACATCCTCGCGGGCTTTTTTTCCGCCGTCGGCGACGGCCTTGCGGTGATCGCTGCACAAAAGTCCGCTTTTCCGGATACGGGCGCGGCGTCTGTAACCGAAAAAATGTAGTATTATGGTTTTTATGTCGTTTTTCAGCGGGCATTCTCTCAGATTTGTTCTGGTTTTGGGCATCTTGTGATTGATTTCGAGCGCCATTTATTATACAATAAAGATATGGGTCGGTTTCAATTTAGCCCAGGAAGAAACTTCCGCGGTCCTGTGCAGGCGCATGCCGACTGCCGTTTTCTTCTCCATCCCTTTGAAAGCAGGCACCTCTTCATGAGAAAAAAACTATATTACTGGCGATATATGGGTCTCGGCAGAGACGACGTCCTCGCCTATTGGAACACAATTCGCTGTGAGAACGTTCTGTTCCTGCGCGCCCAGTGCCTTTTTATTTGGCTTATCACCTATCTTGTCGGCTTGTCCCTTCTTATTTCCACGGATAACTTTTTTCGCAAGGGTCTCGCACTGCTGTGCTGCGGCTCCGTTTTCATGGTCCTCTATTTTCTCATCCGCGACGCCGCGAAAAATGTTGACGAGCTCGACCCCCTGCGGGCCGCAAAGCTTGTCCGCACCTTTGCGGTGACACTCTTCCTCGTCACCGGTTATATCGGCACCTTTGCCTCCGACGGCGCGCTCGCCGTGACCGTCATCGCGGTGTTGCTCTTCATTCAGGTCGACATGGACATTCTCCCGCAGGAAAATCTGTTTTACGCGGTGCTCGGCTTCTCCATTTTTGCCGTCTGCAGCTATATAACCAAATCAAAGACGATCTTCCTCTACGACATGCTCGACGCCACGGCGGGGACCTCGCTCGGTCTATTCGTCTCCTGGCAGAAGGCCCGCAACAAGTGGGAATACGTCATCGCGCAAAGCAAGCTCCGCGAG
>JAKOSQ010000367.1 GCA_029777215.1 Bacillota bacterium | reverse complement strand
TGTCAGTGCTGCGCGGCAGCGCGCTGGTGCAGTTCCTTCATGCCGTCCACGGCGTCGCACACGGGCTTCCACTCGCAGGCGCGGCAATTCATGCTGACGTCCGCGAGCGCGTGGTTGAGCGTTGCGACAAGCACGTTCGTGCGGTCGGCAAGGCTGTCGAGCGCAGCGTAGGGCGCATTCGGGAGCGTGACGAAATAGATCGCCGCCGCCAGAACGTGCCGGTTTTCGCGGTACTTTTTGATGAGCAGGTTACCGACGCTCTGGAAGTCGAGGCCCGCTTTGACGGCCTTTTTGGATACACGGACCTGCTCGCGGTTCGTGAGCGCGGAGGGGCGCATCATGTAGCCCCGGGGCGAGACCTCGAACTTTTTGACCTCCATACTCTTGATGAGCGCGTAGGCCGCCTGATCGCCCTTTTCAAAAATGTCGTCCGTGCGCAGAACGGTCACGCGCGCGAAGGCGCAATCGCCGCGGATTTCCCCGAGATCGGGGCCGCATACGAAGACGGCATCCTCCGGCACGAGCGAAGGGTCCTGCGTGACGGCAGTGAGGCTCACGCTGGGGAAGGAGCCCTCCCCCAGTTCAAACGCCATGTCGCGGCGCAAAATAAGCTCGTTCGGCTCGCCCTCGCGCGCTGCCTTTGCGGGGTCGAAGGCACAGCGCCTTGCGATCAGCGGGTCTACGAGGCCCTGCGCGTCTGTAATCAGCTCGTCAAAAATTTTCATTAAAGCTTCTCTTCCTTTTGCTCGCTGTCAAAGCGGGCAATGGACTTGTCGTAGATTTTCGCCGCCAGCTTCATGTCGGCGTTCGTGATATACATGGTGAAGGTCAGCACGAACAGCGCCGCGATCACGATGAGAACAATCCAGTACCAGGCCATAGCTTACGCCTCCAATCCCTTCTGGCGTGCAAATTCGGCGGCGCCGAGCGCGCCCATGAGCTGCGGGTCGGTCTTGAGCTCGACGACCTTGATGTGCAGCACATCTTCGATTGCCTTTTTGAGGCCCGCGTTCTTGGCGCAGCCGCCCGTGAGGGTGATGGTGCCGTTGGCGCCGGCCTTTTTCGCCATAACGAAGCAGCGCTTGGCGACGGCCATTTCGATGCCGGCGGCGATCTCGTCGCGCGGCTTGCCCTCGCCGACGAGGGTGATGACCTCGCTCTCGGCGAAAACGGTGCACTGCGCGGTGATGGGGATGACGTTTTTCGCGCTCAGCGAGAGCTTCGAGAACTCGTCGAGCGGCATTTCGAAGGCGTTCGCCATGGCTTCAAAGAAGCGGCCCGTGCCGGCGGCGCACTTGTCGTTCATCGCGAAGGACGCGACGGTGCCGTCCGTGTCGACGGAGATGCCCTTGACGTCCTGACCGCCGATGTCGATGACGGCCTTGACTTTCGGGTCGGTGACGTGCACGCCCATGGCGTGGCAGGAAATTTCGGAGATGTTTTCATCCGCCGAGGGGACCTTGTTGCGGCCGTAGCCGGTGCCGACGAGATAGGCGAGCTTGCCGGGGGTGCCGAGTCCACTGACCTTTTTGCAGGCGAGCTCAAGGGCCTCCGCCGAGGACTTCTCGGCGTTGATCTTGCTGCGGATGGTCACATCGCTGACCATCTTGCCGTTTTCGTCCAGTATAACACATTTGGTGTAGGTAGAACCTACGTCGCATCCGCCAAAATATTTCATATTTTTTGTTCTCCTTTACCAAGTCAGATCGTCGTCGTAATCGCAGAGCGTGGGGTCGAGCGGCTTTGCGCGGAAGACCGTCGTCATATAGCGGTTGACGCGGTCGCGCATGGCCTTGCGGGAGACGGTACGCGGGTCCATGAGATCGTGCTCGATCCAGATGAGATGGATGCCGCGCTCGCGCGCCTGATCCTCAAAGAGGCCCTGCAGGCCCGCGAAGTTCTTGCAGGAGACGTGGTTGTACATGAAAACGATGTTCGCGTCGAACTTTTCGCACATCTTCCAGCACTCGTCGAGGGCGTTGACATAGCCGCCGTTCGAGTGGGAGCGCATGGTCATGCGCTCGTAGCCGCGCGCCATGTCGACGAGGACCTTCTGCTTGTCGTGCTCGTCGTAGAAATGGTAAGAGAGCATGCACTCCATGTCGACGAGGGTCTTGACGCCCCAGCAGTTTTCCGCCCAGTAGGTGAAGTTCGAGTAGTAATGCGCCGGGCAGGACCAGACGATCGCGCGGTATCTGGCCTTGTTGTCGTGCGCCTTGTCGTAGGCGTAGCCCTTTTGCATGAGCTTGCAGGTCTTGGCGTCGAGCTTGCCCATCATCGGGTCGAGCGCGCTCGCGATCTGCATTTCATACTCGCGGTGCAGCGCCAGTGCCGCGCCGCAAATCTGCGGATAGGGCGTGCAGTTGACGTCCCACTTTTCGAGCATGTACTTCGTTTCGTTGTTGTAGCGTTTGACGCCCTCGAAGAAGCTGTCCCAGTCGAACTTGACGTTGAACTGCTTTTCGATGAACTCGACCGCGCCCCAGAGGTTCTTGACCGCGAACTCCTGTACCTCCGGCTCGTTGAAGCGCTGCGGCGGCGCGATGGTGTAGGTCGGGAGCTTGAAGTAGCGCTGGCTGTACATGTTGTTGGAGACGGAGCCGTCGCAGGGCATCGTGCTGCCAATGTAGGCGGAGGCGATGCGCGGGTAGTCGTTGACGACGCAGCAGCCGGCCTCGGCGGCGGGCAGCGGACAGACGTCCGGCGCGAGGCCGAAGTGCTCGACGGCATCGATGTAGTACATGTTCGCCTGCTGGTCGACCTCGCCCGCCATAAAGATTGGCACCATCTGGATGAGGATGCCCTTGAGCGTCGGGAAGCCGTTCATGATCTGAATGGGCATCATCTCGTCAAAGATAACCGTCTTTTTGCGGAGCTCGGCGGCCTTTTTGGAGCCGGGATTAAGGTTTTCGTCGCGCTCTAAAATTTCTTTGATCATGCGGGAGGAGTTTTGCAGCACGGCGTAAAACTGCATGTGCGTGTAGCGCAGCTCGTACTTCCGCAGACCGATGGTGTGGCGGTCGACGAAGGCCGGGGTCGTGAGATAGGAGATCATCCAGCGGTAGCGCTTCATCGCGCGCATCATCTGCGGAGCGACGGGCATGAGCGTTTTGCCGAGCATGCCAAGAAGCTTGAGCCAGCGCCAGTAATCGTACATGGTGTCCTTGAGGCCGCGCCACTCGCGGTGCTTCATGTAGCGCTTGTCTCCGGAATAGAGACTGCCAAGGCCCTTTCCGGTTTTCGGGTTATAAGCCATCTTATTTGCCCTCCTTCGCGGCGCGCTTTGCCTTGATCTTCTTGATCTCGATGCTCTCGACGAAGGCCTGCACGCGCGTGCGGAGCTGGCCGCTCGAACGGGACATGTAGGGCCGGTCGATGGAGAGAGTCGGGATGTGGTACTCGTCCTGCATGATGTGGCTCGCGAGC
>JAKOSQ010000366.1 GCA_029777215.1 Bacillota bacterium | reverse complement strand
CGCCTACCTCTATAACAATCCACAATTTTGCGACAACGACCCGTGGATCGCCGCGCCATATCTGGCCTCGGCGGATTTCCAGCCGAACTTCGTCGTCGCGGTCGACATGGCGGACACGACGCTCTTTCCGAAGGGCTTCAACAGCCCGGTGGATTTCTGCGTCGACCACCATCCGTCCAACACGCACTACGCGAAGCGGACCCTCGTCCAGCCGAAAAAGGCCTCCTGCGGCGAGATCGTCATGAAGCTCTGCAAGGCACTCATGGGCAAGCTCGACGCGACGGCGGCGGACCTGCTCTACATCGCCGTTTCGACCGACACCGGCTGCTTTTGCTACGGCAACACGACAGGGGAGACCCTCGCCGCCGGCGCGGAGCTCTGCCGGGCCGGCGCGCGCAACGCCGCGCTCAACAAGACCTTGTTCCGCACCAGCTCCCGCGCGCGCATCGCGCTCGAGGCGCTGCTGATGGGTGATTTCCGCTATTACCACGACGGCCGCGTCGTGATCTCCGTCGTCTCCGGGGACCTGCTGAAAAAAGCCGGGGCCGAGGAGAAGGACTGTCAGGACATTGCCGCGCTGCCCGGCCGGGTGGAGGGCGGCGTCGTGAGCGCCGTCATCAAGGAAATCGACGCAACGCACTGCAAAATTTCCGTCCGCACCACGGGACTCGTCGACGCGAACGCCATCTGCGCGCGCTTCGGCGGCGGCGGCCACAAGATGGCCTCCGGCTGCATGATGGACAAAAACTGCTTTGAAGCCGCCGACATCCTCGCGGACGTGATCGGAGAACAGCTCACATGAACGGAATTCTCCTTGTCGACAAGCCGCAGGACTTCACGAGCCACGACGTCGTGGCAAAGCTGCGCGGCATCCTGCACGAGCGCCGCATCGGTCACAGCGGCACCCTCGACCCAATGGCCACTGGGCTCCTCGTCGTCTTCGTCGGCCGCGCGACCCGCGCGGTCGAATTTGCCGAGAGCCACGAAAAGGTATATATCGCCGCCGTCTGCACCGGCCTCACAACCAACACGCAGGACGTCACCGGCGAGACGCTCGCGACTTGCGACCGCCCCGTTTCGGCGGCAGAATTTCAGGCCGTTTTGCCGGAATTTCTCGGCGAGCAGCAGCAGCTTCCGCCGATGTATTCGGCCATCAAGGTCGACGGGAAAAAACTCTGCGACCTCGCCCGTAAGGGCGTCGAGGTCGAACGCAAGACGCGCACGATCGAGATCCGCGCGCTCGAATATCTTGGCGAGGACGAAAACGGCGATCACCGTCTGCGCGTCGTCTGCTCCAAGGGCACCTACATCCGCGCACTCGCAAACGACATCGGGCAGAGGCTCGGCACCGGCGCGGCGCTCTCCGCGCTCCGCCGCGCGCGCGCGGGCGTGTTTTCTGTCGAGGACGCGCACACTCTCGCGGAAATCCAAGCCGCTGCGGACAGGAGCGAGGCAGAGAGCCTGCTTTTGCCCGTTGACCTTTTGTTTTCCGACTGCCCGGCGGTCACGATCGACGCCGCGCAGGAGAAAAAGTGCCGCGTCGGCGCGAGCTTTGCTTTTCCGGGCGCGGACGGGGACTGCCGCGTCTATGCGCCGGGCGGCGAATTTTTGATGCTCGGCCGTGTCGAAAACGGCGAAATGCACACTGTAAAGAGCTTTTTTGAAGTATAAATACGACCCGGAGGGCGCCGCTTTCCGGCGTCAGGAGGAACCAAATGTCAGCACAGACCGCGGAAAAGACCGTTGTCGCGCTCGGATTTTTTGACGGCGTCCACAGAGGACACGCCGAGCTTATCAAAACTGCAAAACTTCGTGCCGCAGAGCTTGGCGCAAGGGCCGCGGTGCTCTCCTTCGACGTGAGTCCGTCCGCCGTCATCACAGGCAAATGCGTGCCGCTCATCGGCAGCGTCGCCACGCGCGAGGACCTCATCCGCCGCGTCTACGGCGTGGAGGACGTAATCATCTACCCCTTTGACCGCCACACCATGGAGATGGACTGGCACGAATTTATTGACATTCTTGTGTCCGACTTCAGCGCCGCCCACATCGTCATCGGTCACGACTTCCACTGCGGCTTCATGGGACGCGGCGGTCCGGACAACATTCCCGCTTACTGTCGCGAGCGCGGCATCGGCTGCGACGTCGTCCCGAAATTCGAGATCGACGGGATCACCGTGAGTTCGACCTACATCCGTAGTCTCATCGTGTCCGGGGACATCGAGCGCGCAAACGAATTTCTCGGCCACCCCTACGTCTTCGCCGG
>JAKOSQ010000035.1 GCA_029777215.1 Bacillota bacterium | reverse complement strand
GGGTCGTCGAGACGATCGGCTTCGGCCTCGACCCGAAGACTCTTGTCTGATCAACGCCTGCGGGCGGGAAAAAGGAGGTATTAAACGATGTCGGTGGAAGAAATGACCATGGTAACCGTTTCGGGACCCGAAAAAATGGTCAACACCGCAATACAGAACCTTGTCATCAACAAGGAATTCCACCCGGAAAACGCGATCAAGCTGCTCTCCGGCGTCAAGGAGCTCGTCCCCTTTGACACGCCGAACCCCTATTCCGAAGCGCTGGCAAAGTCGCTGTCCCTCATGCGCGGCCTCGGCGTGACGCCGGACTACCGCGACTTCGAGGGCAAGGAGTGGAAGCTTCTTGAGACGACCGGCTATCTCAACGGGCTTGCCACGCGCTATGAAGACCTGCAGAGCGAACGCGAGCTCGAAGACGCCGTCATTAAAAACAACGCGACGGCGCAGGAACAGCTCAGCCACTTCATCGACTTCAAGGTCGATCTCTCCGACCTTTTCACCATGCGCTACCTCAAGTTTCATTTCGGGCGGCTCCCGTCCGAGACTTATAAGGAATGCATGGCGGTCATCGACGGCCGGCCGGACGTCTATTTCGTCACTTCCGGCTCTGTTGGTCACTGGATGTACGGCGCGTATTTCTGCCTGCCGGACGCCACGACCCAGGTCGAGGCGATCTTCGCGTCCCTCGGCTTTGAACGCATCCACATCGACGTCGAGGGCGACGTCAACAACACCGCGCAGGAGGTCCTCGAGCGACTGAAGACCGAGACCGCCCGCGCGACCGCCCACCGCTCCGAGCTCGACGAGGCCTGTGCCGCGATCGGCCGGGACGAGGCGGAAAAGCTGCTGCTCACCTATTCGTGGCTGCGCTACCAGAACGACTCCTTTGAAATCTGCTCCTACGCGGGCAGACGGCACGGGAAGTTCTACCTCATCGGCTGGATTCCCAAGGCGGACGCCGAGGAGTTCGTTGCGCACTGCGAAGCCATCCGCGGCTTTGCCTGCTTCCTCACAAAGCCGGAGGAGGTCAAGCAGACCCCGCCCCCGGTCAAGTTCAAGAAAAACTGGCTCGCGGACATCTACCAGCCGTACATCGAAATGTACGGCGTCCCGAGCTACGGCGAACTCGATCCGCGCCTGTTCATGGCAATCACCTACACCTTCATTTTCGGCATCATGTTCGGCGACCTCGGACAGGGCTTCTGCCTCGTGGTGCTGGGCCTGTATCTCTGGAAATCCAAGGGCAAGTGGCTCGGCCGCATCCTCGCGATGTGCGGCGGCTCGGCGATGGTCTTCGGCTGCATCTACGGCAGCGTCTTCGGAAACGAAGAGCTGCTCCCCTGGGCCGGCTACAAGGCCCTCGACCACTCGATGGACGTTTTGCTCTACGCCGTTGTCTTCGGCATCGCGCTCATCGTCGTTTGCATGCTCCTCAACATCATCAACGGCATTCGCATGAAGGACCGCGGCAAGGCGCTGTTCTCCCCGAACGGCCTTGCGGGCATGGTGTTCTATGTCGGTATCATCCTCGGCGTCTTCTTCCTCGCGG
>JAKOSQ010000034.1 GCA_029777215.1 Bacillota bacterium | reverse complement strand
GAACGTCCGCTATATCATCAAGCTCGTCAAAGAGGGCGGCGAGAGCCAGATCGAAAAGATTGCGGGCGACGTCGTTTGCATCACAAGCAAGGGCAAGCCCGTCAAGGCCAAGACCGTCGGCCAGAAGGAATATATCGACGCCATCAAAAACAACACCATCACCGTCGGCGTCGGCCCCGCCGGCACCGGCAAAACCTATCTCGCCGTCGCGGAGGCAGTCGCCTCCTTCCGCAACAAGGAGGTCAACCGCATCATCCTCACGCGCCCGGCGGTCGAAGCGGGGGAGAGCCTCGGCTTTCTGCCCGGCGATCTGCAGAGCAAGGTTGACCCCTATCTGCGCCCGCTCTACGACGCGCTCTTTGAAATGCTCGGCACCGAGACCTACAACAAATACCTTGAGCGCGGCAACATCGAGGTCGCGCCGCTCGCCTATATGCGCGGGCGCACGCTCGACGACAGCTTCATCATTTTGGATGAGGCGCAGAACACCTCGCGCGAGCAGATGAAAATGTTCCTCACCCGTATCGGCTTCGGCTCGAAGGTCGTCGTCACCGGCGACGTCACGCAGATCGACCTGCCGGTCGACAAGCAGAGCGGCCTCAAGGAGGCCGTGAAAATCCTGGACGGCATCGACGACATCAAAATCTGCCGGCTCACGGGCGCGGACGTCGTCCGCCACGTCCTCGTGCAGAAAATCATCGAAGCCTACGCCGCGAACGACGAGCGTCTGGCCGCGACCGCGCAGAAAAAGCCGCTGCCGCCGAAGAGCGCCCAGTCGCCGAAGGGCCAGCCGGAGAAAAAGACCGCCCAGCGGACCTACCGACAAAAGTAAAAGCGCCTCCGGGCGAAAGGAAGCGATCGCATGTTCAAGCACAAAATTTATTTTTCACGCGAGAAAAACGGCCTCGGCTGTCTCAACGCGCGCGCGTTCATTTCCCGCGCGGTCCGCGCGGCGCTCGAGGTCGAAGGTATCACGGAGCCCTGTGAGGTGTCCGTTTTGCTGACGGACGACGAGGGTATCCACGCGCTCAATAAGCAGTTCCGCCAGGTCGACCGCGCGACGGACGTCCTTTCCTTCCCGGCGAACAATTTCGTCCCCGGGGCCTTCGACCCCGCGGTCGCCGAGTGCAACCCCAAGACTGGCCGCATCATGCTCGGAGATATGGCTCTGTCGATCGAGCACGCCCGCGCGCAGGGCGAGGAGTTCGGCCACGGGACGAAGCGGGAGATCCAGTACCTCACCGTCCACAGTATGCTGCACCTGCTCGGCTACGACCACATGGACGAGGGCGAGCAGAAGCGGCAGATGCGCGAGCGCGAAAAGGACGTCATGGCCCGGCTCGAGGGGGTACGCGAGGAATGAACAGCTTCCGCTGCGCCTTTCGCGGCGTAGGCTATACGATTAAAAACGAAGCGCACATGCGCGTCCACCTCGTCTTCACCTATTATGTCATCGTCGCGGGCCTCATTTTGCACCTGCGCGCCGCCGAATGGGCGGCGGTGCTGCTGTGCATCGGCACTGTGACGGCGCTCGAATGTCTCAACACCGCGCTTGAGCGCCTGTGCGACGAGGTCCATCCCGAGCGGGCTGACGGTATCCGCAACGCCAAGGACGCCGCCGCCGGGGCTGTGCTCTGCGCGGCGATTGCCGCCGCCGCCGTCGGCTGTCTCGTCTTCCTCAATCGAACGAGTCTTGCGGTCATGGGTACATTTTTTAAAGAAAACACAGTTTTATCCGTTTTGCTGATACTGACGCTGATCCCCCTCATTTTCTTTGTGCGGGGCGGAAAGAGAGAAAAGAAATGAACGAACATACGAAAACCAAGTGCGGCATGATCTCCATCGTCGGCCGCCCGAACGTCGGCAAATCGACGCTTGCAAATGTTCTCACGGGCGACAAGATTGCCATTGTCTCGAGCAAGCCCCAGACCACGCGCAACCGCATCCGCGCCATTGTCAACCGCGGCGACACGCAGATCATTTTGGTCGACACCCCGGGCTTTCACAAGGCCAAAACGAAGCTTGACGACTACATGACGAAGATCGTCACAGAGAGCGTCGCAGACACGGACGCGGTGCTGCTGATGATCGAGCCGGTGGCGGAGCCGGGCGAGCAGGAGACGGAACTCATCGCACGCATCAAAGCCTCGAAGTGCCCGGCGGTCCTCGTCATCAACAAAATCGACACGGTGCCGAAGGAGCAGCTTTTAGCCGTCATCGCGGCCTACTCGCAGCTTCTCGACTTTGACGCCGTGCTGCCAATCTCGGCAAAAAACGGCAAGGGCCTCGACGAGCTTTTGACCCAGCTCGAGAAATACGCCGCGCCCGGCCCGAAGCTTTTCCCGGACGACATGACGACCGACCAGCCGGACCGGCAGGTCTGCGCCGAGATCGTGCGCGAAAAGCTGCTGTACTGCCTCGACAAGGAAATCCCGCACGGCACCGCCGTCGTCGTGACAAAATTTTCCGAGCGGGAGGACACCGAGATCATCGACCTCGACGTTACGATCTACTGCGAAAAGGACAGCCACAAGGGCATCATCATCGGCAAAAACGGCGCGATGCTCAAGCGCATCGGTGAACTCTCGCGCAAGGACATCGAGCGCTTCATGGGCACCAGAGTCTATTTGCGCACCTGGGTCAAGGTCAAGGACAACTGGCGCGACAACGACGCGCTCATCCGCAACTTCGGCTACAAGGACTGACGCGGAAAACGAAATCCGACGCCGATTTTTGTACAGATTTTCCTCCGATAACGCGCCGCCGCCGGGACATACTAAGCTCGGCGAGGTGATGTGTCTATGAAGGATTCAACGCTCTGGGGAATGTTTTGCGAAACAGGAGACCCCCTGTGCTATTTGATGTACAGATCGGCTTTGAAAGAAAAAGAGAAAAGGCCAAGGGTCCCGCCCGGAGTAGGCTTCGCCGCGGACGATACGGGGACACAGCCCCGCGTCCGCTTCTGAGAAAGCCGCGTCCGGAAGCGCAGCGCCGCGGGCTGACAGATTGCTGTTCGCGCCCCGCTCCGCAGCTTTTGTTCTCAACTCCCGCACAGGTCCCTTCGAGGGACTGGGCCGCCGAAACGGCGGGCGCTTTGCGCCCTCGCCGGTATGTTGCGGCGGCACAGGGGAGCACACGAGACAAAATACGCTCTCCGGGCGCGGCGAGAGGTACATAAATGTATCTGACGACAAGGGGGCTGGTCCTCCGCGAAACCAAATATAAAGAGGCGGACAAAATCCTCACCATCCTCACGGAGGACGCGGGGAAGCTGACCGTCTCCGCGCGCGGCGTGCTGCGAAAGGGCAGCCAGATCGCGGCGGGCTGCCAGCTTTTGACCTTCTCGGAGTTCACGTTGTTCGAGAATCGGGGCCGCTGGACGGTCAATGAGGCGCAGAGCGCCGAGCAGTTTCTGGGGCTGCGCAGCGACATTTCGCTGCTTGCGCTCGGGGCCTATTTTGCGGAGCTGCTGGAGGCCGTTTCGGACGAGGACAGCCCAGACCCGGAAATTTTGCGTCTCGGACTCAACAGCCTTTTCGCCCTCGCGGGCGGCTATTACGCGCCGGAGCACATCAAGGCCGTCTTTGAACTGCGGCTGATGTGTCTAGCGGGCTACTTTCCGCAGCTCGAAGCGTGCCAGAAGTGCGGGGAGGAGCCGGCGGAGCCGGTCTTCAGCACGCGGGGCGGCACGCTCCTGTGCAGGTCCTGCGCGGGCTTTGCCGACGGAGAGACCGTTTCGCTCACGCCCGGCGCGCTCGACGCCCTGCGTTATATCGAGGACGCCGAGAGCAAAAAGATCTTTTCTTTTTCGCTCGCGGAGCGGGACGAGGCGGTGCTCGCGCGCGTCTGCGAGGCATACGTCGTCGCGCAGCTCGAGCGGAACTTCGCCTCGCTCGACTACTGGCGCAGCGTGCGCTGAAACCCCATCCAAACATTTTTTGAGGAAACACCATGACTGAACTATACGAAAAATCCCTGCGTACCCTTGAGCTGCCGGCAGTGCTGGATCTGCTGGCGGCGGAGGCGGTGAGCGCCCCGGCGAAGGAAAAGACCCTCGCCCTGCGCCCCGCCGAAACGGAATATGAGATCAAGCGCCGCCTCGGTGAGACCTCCGCCGCCAAGGCCATGATGGTGCTGCACACCGCCCCGTCCTTCGGCGGGGTCCGGGACGTGCGCTCGTCCCTCGCCCGCGCGGACATCGGCGGCATGCTCAACACGCGCGAGCTTCTGGACATCGCGGGCGTGCTGCAGACCACTCGCACCGTCCGCGCCTATGCCGACGGCGAGAGCTGCGGCCGCTCGGAGCTCGATTTTCTCTTTTCCTCGCTGATGCCGAACAAGTACCTCGAGGAGAAGATCACCGGCTGCATCGCCGCCGAGGACGAGATCTCCGACAACGCCAGCCCCGAGCTCGCGACCATCCGCCGCCACATCCGCGCGGCGGCGGCCCGCGTCCGCGAGTCGCTGCAGAAGATCATCTCCTCGCCGGAATACTCGAAAGCCCTGCAGGAGCCGATCATCACGACGCGTTCGGAGCGCTACGTCGTCCCGGTGCGCGCCGACCACAAGAGCAGTGTGCCCGGCTTGGTTCACGACGTCTCCGCCTCCGGCGCGACGCTCTTCATCGAGCCGCTCGCGGCGGTCAAGGCCAACAACGAGCTGCGCGAGCTCTACGCCAAGGAAAAGCAGGAGATCGAGCGCATTTTGATGGAGCTCTCCGCCGAGTGCGGGTCCCACGCGGACGACGTCATCCGAAACTTCAACGTTTTGGTCGAGCTCGACTGCATCTTTGCCCGCGCAAAGTTCAGCTACAGGCTCGACTGTCAGGAGCCCGTCATCTCGAAGCGCCGCATCGTGCTCAAAAAAGCCCGCCACCCGCTGCTTGAAAAGGCGACGGCGGTGCCGATCTCCGTCGAGCTGGGTTCGGATTTTGACACCCTCGTCATCACCGGCCCCAACACCGGCGGCAAGACCGTCACGCTCAAGACCATCGGCCTTTTGTGCGTGATGGCGGCCTGCGGTCTGCACATTCCGGCGGCGGACGGCAGCGAGGTCCCGGTCTTTGAGGGCGTTTTGGCCGACATTGGCGACGAGCAGAGCATCGAGCAGTCGCTTTCGACCTTCTCGTCCCACATGACGAACATCGTGAAAATATTGGACGCCTGCAACGACAAGACCCTGCTTTTGTTCGACGAGCTTGGCGCGGGCACCGACCCGGTTGAGGGCGCGGCCCTTGCCACCGCCGTCATCGAATATGCGCGCAAATGCGGCAGCGTTATCGCCGCGACGACGCACTACGCGGAGCTCAAGGTCTACGCCACGACGACGGACGGTGTCCAGAACGCCTCCTGTGAGTTTGACGTCGAGTCTCTGCGCCCGACCTACCGCCTGCTCATTGGCATCCCCGGCAAGTCGAACGCCTTTGCCATCAGCGAGCGGCTGGGCCTCTCGCCAAAGGTCATCGAGGACGCCAGAGCCCTTGTTTCCTCCGAGAGCGCAAAGTTTGAGGATACCATCGAGCTGCTGGAAAAAGAGCGGCAGCATCTGGAGAACGAGCGCGAGGACACCGAAAAGGCCCTTCGCGCCGCGCAGGCGGAGCAGAAAAAAGCTGAAGTGCTGCGCCGCGAGCTCTCCGTTCGCTTAGAGATGGCGGACGAAAAGGCCAAACGCGACGCCCAGCGCATCCTCGAGGACGCGCGCCGCACCGCCGAGCACACCTTCGACGAGCTCGACGAGATGCGCAAGCGCCAGAACAAGGAGCAGGACCACATCCGCGAAAACGAGGCCCGCACCGAGCTCCGGCGGCAGCTCAACGAAGCGGACGAAAAGCTTGCCGCCGTCAAAAAAGAGGAGCGGAAGCAGGAGAAGTCCGCGCGCCCGGTCGTCGTCGGCGACACGGTCGAAATTTTGTCCATGGGCGTGCAGGCGACGGTACTGTCCATTTCGCCGGACCGGACGCTCGAGCTGCAGGCCGGCATCCTCAAGACCACCGCGAAGGAGGACGAAGTCCTGCTTTTGAAGGGCGCGCCGAAGCAGAAGGCCACCGGCCCGAAGACCGCCGCTGCCACGCTGCGCCGCGAGGCCGTTGCCTCCGAGCTCGACCTGCGCGGCATGATGAGCGACGAGGGCGTCGCGGTGCTCGAGCGCTACATCGACAATGCGGTCATGGCGAAGCTCGAAAAGGTCACGGTCATCCACGGCAAAGGAACCGGCGCGCTGCGCGCCGCCGTGCAGCAGAGCCTCAAATTGAACAAGTGTGTAAAGTCCTATCGCCTCGGCCGTTTCGGCGAGGGAGAGAACGGCGTTACCATCGTGGAACTGAAATAAACGGACAAAAACCGCTTGCCTGCCAATTTGTAAACTGTGTAAAGCGACAAATTCAGTAAAATTGATTGACGCGGACGCTTTCCTTTGCTAAAATGTATAAAGGTTTGGTGCGTATTCTGCCATTTAGCCATAAGGAGTGACGATAATGCTTACAAGAGAAGTAACGATCAATAATCAGGTTGGTCTGCACGCGAGACCCGCAACATTTTTCATACAGAAGGCAAACGAATTCAAGAGCAGCATCTGGATCGAAAAAGATGACCGCAAGGTCAACGCCAAGAGCCTTTTGGGCGTTCTGTCCCTCGGCATTGTCAAGGGTACGACTGTCACCCTCGTCGCCGACGGCAGCGACGAAAAGGATGCGCTGAACACCCTCGCGGCACTCATCGCGTCCG
>JAKOSQ010000365.1 GCA_029777215.1 Bacillota bacterium | reverse complement strand
GACGGCCTCCGCGCGGGAGAGAAATTGCGGCGAGTCGCTTTCGGAGACGACTTCGATCGCGGTGACCTGTCCGCCGGAGACGGTCACGGAGACGGTGGTTGTGCCGCTGTAGCCGCTGGCGGAGCCTTCGTAGGTGCCGTCGTTGAGCGCGGCGCCGGAGAAGGTCGCGACGCTGCCGGACTGCGCGGTGCTGCCGCTGTCGGCAGAGGCGCTCGTGTTCTCGGAAACGGACGCGGACGGGGCGGCACTCACGGCTTCGGTGATGGCGGCGCTCGATGTGTCACTGCTCCCGGCGAAGAAGGATGGGAGCGTGATGCCCATGGTCACAAGGTGTATCACGAGGCAGAAGAGCAGGGCGACGGTCAGACAGCGATGGGCGCGCATCCAGCTTTTCTTGAGCTTCTTGCGGAAGACGTAGGTCAGCGCGAGGCCGATGCCGATGAGCAGGCAGGCGGTGCCCCAGTTGAACGTGAAGAGGACCGCGCAGGGGGTGAAGTCGGCGAGCGTGGCCGAGGCGGGGCTGCCGGCGAAGATGCCGTGCAGCACGCCCGTGACGATCATGAGCTTGCCGAAGGGCATGTGAATCTTATGAAAGAACTGGTTGAGTTTTTTGCTGCCGCTTTTGCGGGCGACGAACTTGAATGCGGCGAGCAGCGCGAAAACGACTGTCAGCCAGGCGAAAAGAACACTGATGAACATGATGAAGAACCTCCGGTTTGCTTCCTTGGGCGTAGTTTAGCGGAGAAACCTTAAGTGAACCATAAAAGTACGGTATTTGAGAAAGATTGTATAATGGCCTCCGACTGTTCATGTGCGCGAACGGCCCGGGACGCGAAAGACCCCGGCGGCAGTTGGAACTGCCGCCGGGGTCGGCGAATGCTCAGCGGTTCAAAAGCCAGGTCGTGAGATTGAGATAGCCTGCGAAGGCCGTCCAGATCAGGTAGGGCAGCTGCAGCAGCGCGGCGGTCCGGTCCACCCGGCGAAAGGACAGAGTCATCAGCAAAATGAGCAGCCAGAGCAGGCACAACCAGAGACAGGCAAAGCCGTAGGCCCGCTGCTCGAAGTAAAGCGGACTCCAGACGAAGTTCACCGCGAGCTGCACGGCGAACAGCCGCAGCGCCCTCGAGCGCTCCGGGGACTGCGGCGTGTCGTAGACCCGCGCCGCGCCGATGCCGAGCAGCGCGAAGAGCGATGCCCATACGATCGGAAAGACCGCTGCCGGCGGCGTGAGCGGGGACTTCGGCACGTTAGCGCTGGCTTTCACGCCCTCGCGCGTGAGCCAGCCCGAGAGCGCGCCGACACCCTCCGTCAGTCCGATAAAGAGCACATACGGCTTCCATGCGTCTTTTTTCAAGCGTATCACCTCCCGGACAGTGTATGTACCGTGCGGACAATTATGCGGCGCGTTTTGTGCCGGACAGGTGAAAAGACGCTTGCACGCGGCGCCGAATGCGTTTACAATGTAATGCATCATTTGTTTAAAGGAGACAGCGCATTATGGACCAAAAACAGCTCCGCAGCACGCTGCTGCTGGTGCTTGCGGCACTGATCTGGGGCTGCGCCTTTGTGGCGCAGAGCGTCGGCGCGGAATATGTCGGCGCGTTCACCTTCCTTGCGACCCGCAGCTGGCTCGGCGGCATCGTTTTGCTGCCGCTGATCGCGGCGCTCGAAGGCGGCGCGAAAAAAAGCGGCCAACCCTCCCGCGCCCCGCACAGCGCGGCGGAAAAAAAGACCCTGCTCCTCGGCGGCGTCTGCTGCGGCTGCCTGCTTTTTTTCGCCTCGATGGCGCAGCAGCTCGGCATCGCCTCCACCACCACGGCAAAGGCCGGCTTCATCACGACCATGTATGTGCTGATCGTTCCGCTGTTGTCCCTGTTTCTGGGGCAGCGGCCGGAGAAGAAAATCTGGCTGTGCGTCGCGGTCGGCGTTCTGGGACTCTATCTCCTGTGCATGAAGGGCGGCTTTTCGCTCGGCAGAGGGGACGCGCTGGTGCTGCTCTGCGCGCTGCTTTTCTCGGGGCATATCCTCACGGTGAACCACTTTTCGCCGCGGGTCGACGGCGTGCGTCTGAGCTGCATCCAGTTTTTTGTGACGGCGGTCATCTCGACCGTCTGCATGTTCGTTTTTGAACGGCCCGACTGGGCGTCGATCCGTGCGGCGGCGCTGCCGATCCTCTACGCGGGCATCATGAGCTCCGGCGCAGGCTACACGCTCCAGATCGTCGGCCAGAAGGGACTTGACCCGACGATCGCGAGTCTCGCGATGAGTCTCGAGAGCGTCTTCAGCGCGCTCGCCGGCTGGCTGCTGCTGGGCCAGACGCTCACGACCCGCGAGCTTTGCGGCTGCGCGCTGATGTTCGCGGCAATCGTTTTGGCGCAGATGCCGGGGAAAAAGCGCGCCGCGTCGCAGCCACAGACCGCCGCCGACGTTTGAGCGCCGCGCCAATGCCGGCAAAAGAAAAGGCCCGGGAACTGTGCTTCCCGGGCCTTTTGCGCGCCCTTGATCGACTCAGACGAGGATGTCGAGCTGGCGCGAGGGATCTGCGGGCGGGGCTTGGACGGCCTGCGTCATCGTCTGGATGAGCTCGGCTGCCTGAGACTGCTGCGCATTCATCGCCTTTTTTAAAACAGAGATGCTGACGTCTTGCTGGAGCTGCGAGGCGCTCATACTGGTGCCCACAGCCGCGATCGCCATGATGTTGTCCATGTCTGTTGCCCCCTTCGATCGTCTATGGAGATTATGCCACGGCAGCCGCCAGTCCACAAGCGCCGCGCTCAGCGCTCAGCCGCCGAGCACGTTTTTGAGTACGCTGTAGAGCGTCGGCGGGCCGATAGGCTTGGCGATGTGGGCGTTCATGCCCGCATCGAGGCATTTCTCGATGTCGTCCGCGAAGGCGTCCGCCGTCATCGCGATGATCGGGACGCTCCGGGCGTCGGCACGGTTGAGCGCGCGGATCTGCCGCGTTGCCTCGTAGCCGTCGGTGACCGGCATGCGGATGTCCATGAGGATGCAGTCGAAGTAGCCGACCGCCGCGTTTTTGAAGGCGTTGACGCCGATCTGGCCGTCGTCCGCAATCTCGACGCGCATACCCTTTTCCTCGAGCAGCGCCCTGGCGATCTCCTGATTGAGCGGGTGATCCTCGCAGAGCAGAACGTGGCGTCCGCGCAGCGCGATGAGATCATCTGGCTGCTGTGCGGCGGACTCTGGCGTCCCGGACGCCGTGCTCCCGGACAGAGCTGTTTCCGGAACGCAGTCAAAAACAAAATCAAGTTCAAAGGTGGAGCCTTTCCCCAACGCGCTCTCCACGTGGACCGTTCCGCCCATCGCGTCGACCAGCCGTTTCACGATGGCGAGGCCGAGGCCGGTCCCCCGCAATTCGCCGTTATCCACGTGGTGCTCCTGCGTGAAGGGGTCGAAGAGGACCTTCTGAAATTCCGGACTCATGCCGATGCCGGTGTCGCTGATGATGAACTGTGCCGCGAGCCGCCCGTCCTCCGTCCGCCGTCCGCGGATGCGGAAGGTGATGGTCGCGTTTTCCGGGGTGTACTTGACGGCGTTGGAAAAAAGGTTAAAGCAGATCTGGTTGAAGCGCAGCGCGTCCGCAAGCGGGACGACGCCCATGACAGGCTCCGCGTCGATCATGAGCTTCTGGTTCTTTCCGTCGCAGAGCGGACGCACGACGGCGTCGATGTAATCCATGAAATTCGCGATCGGGTACGGTTCCGGGTGCAGCTCGATCCGGCCGCTCTCGGCCTTCGACATGTCGAGCACGTCGTTGATGAGGCTGAGCAGGAATTTGGAGGACCGGTCGATCTTTTTGAGGTTTTCGTGCGCCGCTGCCGGCAGGTCCATCTTTTCGGTGAGGTAGGTCATGCCGATGATGCCGTTGAGCGGGGTGCGGATGTCGT
>JAKOSQ010000364.1 GCA_029777215.1 Bacillota bacterium | reverse complement strand
CTGCGCTCCGTGCGCCGCTGATTTGGGCGGCTGATTTGACGACCGGCGCGCAGGTCGGCCGCGCCCGTCTGCGTCAGGCAGTCCGCGCTCTCCGCGGCTGTGCTGTCGTCCGCGTCCTCCCGGAGCGCCCGGTGCGTCTCCGCCGCGGCGAGCTCTGCCGGCAGGACGGGCTGCAAACGTGCCGCACCCCTGCCGCTGCCGGCGGTGCGCGGAGGTGCGGTAAACTGCTTTTTGCGCGGCATCGGTCTGCGTGCTTTCGCGCCGCCGCTTTCAGGCTCCGGCTCCGCTCTGGTAAAGCGGAGCCTTGTGCTTCTTTCGCTCATGGTGCATCACCTCCTCGTGTGCGGCCGTGTTCAACCAAAAAGCGCTCTGCCGAGCCTGTCGATGCCGCTGAGCAGTCCGGTTCCCGCCGGGCGAGTCGAGCCGCTCGACGGCCATGCTGCGGTTCGACAGCTCGAGCGCGGCACAGACATCCGACGCCGCGAACCACGGCTCGCCGTCGATGCGGAAGGTGCGGATGCTGCCGAATTCCTCGCTGCTGAATACTTCGATTTCGTTATCCACGGTGTCCTCCTTATCCTGAAATTTCAGTCGGTTTCGTCGTCATCGCCCGGTAGAGCTCCGTGTCCTTCGGGAAGCGGTCGACGAACGGGAGGATGACGCTGCCGTAGAACAGCAGGCCCTCGCCCTCGCCGCTGTGGGTCACATAGGAGAGCTGGTGCGGCGAGATGTTGAGCTGCTTTGCGAGGATCTGCCGGTCGCCGGACGCCTGATTGAGCATGTAGATATAGTCCGAGTTTTCAAAGATGTTTTCGACCTCGCGGCTGCTCAGGAGGTCCTTGACGTTCTGCGTGATGCCGGTCGGGATGCCGCCCCACTTGCGGAAGCGTTTCCAGATTTCGACCGTGTAGGCCGCCGTCTGCTCCTCCTTCAAAAGCAGGTGCATCTCGTCGATGTAGTAGCGGGTCGACCTGTGGGCTTCGCGGTTGACCGTGACGCGGTTCCAGACCTGATCCTGCACAATGAGCATGCCGATCTTTTTGAGCTGCTTGCCGAGCTCGCGGATGTCGTAGCTCACGACGCGGCTGCGGATGTCGACATTCGTGCGGTGGTTGAAGACGTTCAGGGAGCCGGTGACGTAGATCTCGAGCGCGGTCGCGATGTACTGCGCCTCCTTTTCGTCCTGGCGGCGCAGCTCGTTGTAGAGGTCCTCGAGCACCGGCATCTTCTCCGGCCGCGGGTCGCTCAGGTAGTCCCTGTAGACACGCCGGACGCAGCGGTCGACGATGGTCTTTTCGACCGGCTGCAGGCCATCCTTGCCGCCGACGATCAGCTCGCAGAGCGAGAGGATGAAGTCGGACTTGAGACTCAGCGGATTTTCGTCGTCGGAGTAGTTGAGATTGAGATCCATAGGGTTGATGAAATCCCCGGATGTCGGCGAAATTTTGATAACCTGCCCGTGCAGGCGCTCGACGAGCGCACCGTACTCGGCCTCCGGGTCGCAGACGATGATGTCGTCGTCCGTGACGAAAAAGACGTTCGCGATCTCGCGCTTGGCGGCGAAGGATTTGCCGCTGCCGGGCGTGCCGAGG
>JAKOSQ010000363.1 GCA_029777215.1 Bacillota bacterium | reverse complement strand
TCCAGCGTGACAGGCTGGCGTTCTAACCAACTGAACTACTCGGCCACAAAATCCGCTGGAAAGAATGGTGGGAACAACAGGGCTCGAACCTGTGACCCCATGCTTGTAAGGCATGTGCTCTCCCAGCTGAGCTATGCTCCCAAACCTTGAAAACCTCAAGCGGCTTTGCCAGTATACTAAATAATTCTTCTCTTGTCAAGGTCAAATTTGCATTTTTTCGACGTATGTGGTACTTTTCCTTTGCCCTCCTCCTTTGCAGGGCACTTACCGAATTATCCTATATGCATTATAGTATTATTTTTTCAAAGGGGCTTGCATTTTTCAGGACAAGTGGGTATAATTTCAGTAAAATCAAACAGGAGGTGCATCCTAAATGTATCAGGTACAAAAAGAATCGCTTATCATAGAAGTTCTGGAGAACGCGCCGCAGACGGCCCCCTTCTTCAACGCCATTGGCATGCACTGTCTGACCTGCTCCCTCGCCATGGACGAGACGGTCGATCAGGCCTGCGCCGCTCACGGCTACGACACGGATGATTTCGTTTTGCAGGTCAACGCCTATCTCGAGCAGCAGGAAGCCCAGAAAACCATGTGAAGCACAAACACCAGCCGTTCCGGTTTCGGGCCTCCGAAGCCGGAACGGTCTTTTTTTGGAGGCAGTATGCAAACAGTCAGACTTTCCCGTCGGCTCGCGGCGATCGCGGCGCTCCTGCCGCCGGACGGCGGCTTTGCGGACGTCGGCACCGACCACGGCCAGCTCCCCGTCTACCTGCTGCAAAACGGCTGCCCGGGCCGCGTGTGCGCCACCGACATCTGCCCCGGCCCGCTGTCCGCCGCGCGGCGGACAGCGCGCGAGGCGTCGCTTGCGGACCGGATCGAATTTCTGCTCACGGACGGGCTTGACGGCCTCGACGGGAGCAGCCTCGCCTCAGTCGTCATTGCGGGCATGGGCGGCGAGAACATTGCGGACATCCTCTCCCGCGCCCCGTGGACGAAGGAGGGCCGTCTGCTTGTTTTGCAGCCAATGTCGAAGGCGGACGTTCTGCGCCGCTTTCTCTTTGAGCACGGCTATCGCGTCGAAACGGAGCGGCTTGTCGAAGACGGTCCGGTCTACGAACTTCTCACCGCGCGCGGCGGAAAAGAGGACACGCCGCCCTCCCCCGCCGAGCTGCTGACGGGCCGCTTCGCGCTCATAAGAGACGACCCGCTCTTCCCCGCCCGGCTCGAGCATCTGCTCGAGGCGCAGCGGCGCGCGGTCGCGGGCCTCGAGCACTCGTCAAAGCCCGGCGATGCCGCGCGGCTCACGGAGGAAAAAATCACGCTCGCGTCTCTTCTGGAGATGCGTGAAAGGATGGAAGCGCATGCCTAAGGTCAGAGAACTCGTCTCCCGCTTCACGCAGCTCGTGCCGCCGGAGATGAAGATGGATTTCGACAACGTCGGCCTGCTCGTCGGCACGAACGAGACGCCAGTCACGAAGGCCCTCGTCGCGCTCGACATCACGGACGAGGTGATCGACGAAGCGATTGCGGCGGGCGCGCAGATCATTTTCTCGCACCACCCGCTCTATTTTGAGCTCAAGCAAGTAAGTGACGACAGCCTCATCGGCGCGAAGATCGTGAAACTCCTGCAAAACAATATCTCCGCCTTTTGCCAGCACACGAACCTCGACTCCGTGCCGGGCGGCGTCAACGACGCACTCGCGCAGAAGCTCGGCGTCGCTCTCGAGGGCTGGCTCGAAGGGCCAGCCTTTCTGCCGGACGGCCGCGAGTATGGCATGGGCCGTTACGGGACGCTCACGGCGGTCGTCCCCTTCCCGGACTACCTCGCGCGCGTCAAGACGGCGCTCGACGCCAACGGTCTGCGTTACTGGGACGCGGGGCATCCCGTCCACCGCGTCGCGCTCTGCGGCGGCAGCGGCGGCGAATTTGTCGAGGCTGCAGCAAAGCTCGGCTGCGACACGCTCGTGACGGCGGACGTCAAGTACCACCAGTTTTTAGAAGCGAAGGAGCGCGGCCTCAATCTCATCGACGCCGACCACTTCTGCACGGAAAACGTCGTCGTCCCCGTCCTCGCCGCCATGCTCAAAAAGAACTTCCCGGACGTTGAGGTTGAAGTCTCGAAGGTCCACAGGCAGACCGCGCAGTTCTATTGAACCGAGCCAAAAAAGCAGCCCCCGTTTCGCATGGAAACGGGGCTGCTTTTTATACAAAACTGTTGTCGCATTTGATGACGCACTTGTGCTGCGGCAGGCGCTTTTCCACCTCATCCGAGATCTGCTTTTTGAGGTCGTCGTCGCACTCGCCGAATTTGTACGGCACGACGATGTCGAAAACAAGGTTTGTGTGCGTCGCGCCGGGGACGTAGCGAAAGTCGTGGATCGTGATGCGCGCATCGATCTCGCGCACGACATCCTCGACGACCGAGCGCAGATACACGAGCTGCTCGTCGTCCTTGTCGACCGGGTCGAAGTGGATGACCGCCGCGCAGTTGAGCTTTTCCGCGAGCTCGTTTTCAAGGTCGTCGATGATGCAGTGCGCGTCGAAGACGCCGATGTCGGACGGCACCTCCGCGTGCAGAGAGATCATGAGCCGGCCGGGGCCGTAGTTGTGGACAACGAGGTCATGCATGCCCGAGATGACGGGCTTGTGCGCCATGACGATCTGCTCGATCTCCGAAACGAGCTCCTTGGAGGGCGGCGTACCCAAAAGCGGCGTGAGCGTATCCTTCGCCGAGGAAATGCCGGAATAGAGAATGAAGATCGAGACGATGAGGCCCATCCAGCTGTCGAGATTGACGCCGGTCCTGTGCGAAACGAGCAGGGCGATGAGGACCGCGCCGGTCGCGCAAACGTCCGAGAGGCTGTCGCGCGCGGTGGCCTTCATGGTCGGGGACTCAAAAAGCCTTGACAGCAGCGTGTTGTAAAGCGCCATGTAGAGCTTTACGCAGATCGACGCCGCGAGAATCCAGACGATCATTGTGCTGTACTCGACCGGCTTCGGCGAGCGAATGCCGGCGAAGGAATCGCGCGCGAGCTCGGAGCCCACGACGATGATGAACACCGAAATGACGAAGCCGGCGACATACTCGAGCCGTCCGTGGCCGAAGGGGTGCTGCGGATCGGGCTTTTTGCCGGAGAGCTTGAAGCCGATGAGTGTCACGACCGAGGAGCCGGCGTCCGAGAGGTTGTTGAAGGCGTCCGCCATCACGGAGACGCTGCCGCTTGCGAGTGCGGCGGTGAGCTTGCCCGCGAAGAGCAAAAGGTTGAGGAAAATGCCGACCATGCCGCTGAGCACGCCGTAGTGCAGGCGGGTTCCGGCGTCAAAGGGGCCGTTTTGTTCTCTTTTCAGTTTGCGGATGCGCAGAAGCATCTGAGTCACTCCCAATTCACAGCCGCAAAGCGCGGCGTCAGCGATTTTTCTTTTCGAGCCGCAGAAGGTATTCCTTCATCGGCAGACCGTTGCCGTAGCCCGTGAGACTGCCGTCCGCGCCGATCACGCGGTGGCAGGGCACGAGGATGGACAGCGGATTTGCGTGGTTCGCGCCGCCGACGGCGCGGGCGGCCTTCGGGCGGTCGACCATTGCGGCGAGCTCGCCGTAGGTCCGCGTCTCGCCGTAGGGGATGGTCTCAAGCGCGGCCCAGACCTTTTTTTGAAAGGCCGTTCCCTCAGCATGGAGGGGCAGATCGAAGCGTTTGCGCGTCCCGGCAAAATATTCGTCGAGCTGGGCCTTAGCGCGCAAAAGCAGACCGTCGCAGCAGTCGCGGCAGGGCTCGTCCGTGCGCGCAAGGCGCGTGATCGCGCCGTCCCGGCATTCGATGCGGAGGCGGCCGACGGGGTATTCATAGACAGCGTATACGGTTTCCCTCATCTGCGTACCCCGCAGTCCG
>JAKOSQ010000362.1 GCA_029777215.1 Bacillota bacterium | reverse complement strand
TTGACAGCGTCACGCCCTACCTGCAAAACGACTTCTCCGAGCTTCACATCATGGACCTGCGCTACTACAAGACGCAGGCGATGGAGCAGTCGATCTCCGATTACATCAAGCAGCACGGCATCGACGAGGTCCTCATCTGTTACAGCGTCGCGACCTTCGGCGTGGACACAAACGTTTTTTTACTACAGTAAAAGCGCATAAAAAAGCGGCAGTTCCCTTGTGTTTGGGAGCTGCCGCTTTTTCAGACCTTATTGAATGGAGACCCCACCGAAGACGGTGACGCTCTTCACTGTGATGACCGGTGCGTTCGGGTCGGTCGCGGGGACGTAGGCGTTGATCTGTCTGCCAAAGACCGGGAAGCTGCTGATGCTCAGATGCAGCCCCTCCGGCAGCAGGACTTCCGCGAAGCCGAACACGGTGCAGAGACGGATGACGCTGTCCTCTGTGAGCTGTGCGCTGCGCAGATCAAGACATGTTCTGCCGAAAACGGAAATGGCGAGCAGACCGCTTCGGAAGCTGTCGCCCTGAAACTGCCGGCTGTTGCTGCCGCCGACCGCGAAGCAGAGCGTCTCGCTGCTGCCGGCGAAAATGCCTCTGCTCGACGGGACGCTCTCGCGCGGTTTCCGCTGCGAGAAAATGAACGCAAGTCCGATCACGACGAGCCCGTAAGGGATCGCGAGCCGGTAGCCGAGACTGCCGCCCAGTACCCCCTGCTCATCGAGCAAAAACAAAACGCCAAGCCCCGTCAGAAGCGCGTCAAAGGCATTGAGCCCGACGCAGGCGAGCAGCAAAACCCCGGGGACGATGAGAAAAACGGTCCACCAGCCGTCCATCGACAGCCCGCCGGGCAGCAGGCCACAGGCCTGCCCGCCGATGCAGACGCCGCAGGCGACGATGAGAATTCCGACAAGGATCTTTCCGAGCTTCTTTGACATGTTTTTCGCTCCTTTTGGCGTAAAAAATGAGCGGGGCGGCAAACAGACCCGTTTGCCGCCCGAAAAAGGGTAAAATTATTCCTCGTTCTCCCAGTTGTGCCAGACGTTCTGGACATCGTCGTTATCCTCGAACATTTCGAGCATTTTGTTCATGTTCTTGACGTCGCCCTCGTCGGTGAGTTTGACGAAGTTCTGGGGAACCATTTCGACCTGCGCGGAGAGGAAGGTATAGTTTTTCTCGAGCGCGTCCGCGACGGACTGGAAGGCGTCCGGGTCCGTGTAAACGATGAAAGTGTCGTCGTCAGTGACACAGTCGTCCGCGCCGGCATCGAGCGCGGCCATCATGACGCTGTCCTCGTCGAGCTCTTTTTCCTCGTTGTCGAAGATGATTACGCCCTTTTTGTCGAAGGACCAGGAGACGCAGCCAGTCGCGCCGAGCTTTCCGCCGTACTTGTCGAAGTAGTGACGGACGTCGGACGCCGTGCGGTTGCGGTTGTCGGTCATGGTTTCGACGATCACGGCGACGCCGGAGGGGCCGTAGCCCTCGTAGGTCATGGACTCAAAGCTTGAGCTGTCGCCGCTGCCGAGCGCCTTTTCGATGGTGCGCTTGATGTTGTCGTTCGGCATGTTGGCGGCCTTGGCCTTGGTGATAACGGCTGCCAGACGGTTGTTGTTCGTGGGATCGCCGCTGCCGCCCTCTTTGACCGCGACGATCATTTCACGCGCGATCTTGGTGAATGCGGATGCGCGCTTTGCGTCCTGCGCACCCTTGGTTTTCTGAATGTTATGCCATTTGGAATGACCTGACATGATAACAGCTCCTCTTGTTGTTTGCGGCTGTATGGTGTGCCCTCGCCGCAGTGCAGCAAAAAGGGCCGACTTTTCATAAAATGTCCGCTTATAAAGTATTTTACCATACATTCGGAGCTATATCAAGTGTTTTTCACGCGCAATTGCGCATTTCTCAGCGGGCGCGGGGGATCAGCAGGGGCCGGCGCGCGAGCGAAAAGCCGCTCTCGCCGCCGTTCGCGGCGATAATCGCCTCGCCTGTGGAGCCGTATTTTTTCGCGAGGGTCCAGAGATCGTACTCGTGCTGCGCACAGAGCACGACGAGCGAGGGACCTGCCGCCGGGGCTTCCGCTTCCTCGTCCTGGGCCAGCGCTGTGACGGCGGTGAACTCAACGCTCTCCGTCACGCTGCAACTCACGACCACCGAGAGCATGACGGACCCCTCGCCCACCGCGCCGAGAATTGCCGGCGCTTCCGCCGCCGCCGAGACGACACGGACGTGCGCGCCGGCGTCCGCAGCGAGCTCCTGCTTTCCGTAGAGCTCCATGGAAACGGGTGTGCTCTGGCCATCGGCGTCGGTGCCGGTGCCGCTCAAACGCACGCGGACGGTCACGGTCCCGCCCTCCGCCTCGGCGGCGACTGTCGATACGGCGAGATAGGACAGCGCGGAGAGCGGCGTTTTCTGCGGCAGTTTTTCCTGCATGTCAAAGCGCAGCTCCCGCTGCTCGGGACAGATCTCGGCCCGCATACGCTCGGTCGACAGGCGCAGCGCGCAGTCGTTTGAATAGGCGTCCGCGACGTAGGTCCGGACGCAGTTTTCGCGCCGGACGGCCTGTGCCGTCAGATACAGCTGCGCTGAGACGGCGAAGGCCCCCTCCCTGCCCGGCAGACAGGTGAATTCGGCGTCCCGCAGCTGCAGATGGACCGTGTCCGCAAAGCTCTCGCCGGTGGCCTCGGCCTCGATGATCTGGGTGAAGGCGGTCGTAAAGCGCGTCGAAAACAGCGCGCCGCCGTCGACATTGAGGAAAACGGCGTTCGTCTCCGCCCGGGCCTTGACGATGAGTTTTGAGCCGACGCCCTTGACATCGTCAACACAGAGCTCCGTGCCGGTGGACAGGAGCTTGAGGTTCATTCCCAGCTCCTCGGAGAGCGTGTATTCGTCGGAGACGGTGAAGCTCTTGTCGCGCACCGCGCGCACGGGGGCGCACGCGCAGGTCTTTTGCAGGACGTGGAGCGAGGGATCGGCGTCCTGCACGGGCGCATCGCACAGGCGGCGCGTTTCGGGCGAGTAAACCTCGACGGCGAGGCACAGCTCCGCGCGCAGCAGCAGGCGGCGGGGGTTGAGCGTCCGCGCCTCAACGGCGGCGAGACGGCAGCGGACGACGGCGGCGTCGTTTTCCGTGACGCCCTCGGCGGGAATGCTCAGATCAAAGGGGATGACGCCGGAGATGCACTCCGTGCGCCCTTCCCCGTCGGCGCAGACGACCTTGACGTCCACCGAGGCGGAGACGGCAACGGCGCTGCCGACGGCTTTTTTCGAGGCAAACAGGAGCTGCCCGCGCGCGTCGAGGACGGTCGCGATATCCGCGCAAACGTCCGGAACGACGAGCTCAAGCGTTTCCTCCCGGCTGACCTCCGTTTCAAATATGAGCTTCTGTTCATCGTATTCACAGCAATGGAGCGCAGCGCGCATACAATCAGTCCTTTCATCGGCCGGCGGGGCCGCCGCATTTGGTAAAGCGTATGTCCGCGCCCCCGCCGATATGCCGCAAAAGCGGAACGGGCCGGCAAAAAACCGGCCCGCGCGCTCATCTGCAAAAGTTTTCAAGAATGGCTGCCAGCCACCTCGGCGGCCGGATGACGGTGATGTTCACGGCTCCTCCTTTCAGCGAATGACGCAGGCGCCGACATAGATCAGCACGGCGCCGAGCACGAACCACCAGAAGGACGTGGGCAGTATCAGCGCGAGCAGCACGAAAACGCCGAGCCAGGTCACGAGCCTTCCGAAGCTCCAGCGGGTCATACGGTTTCGCACGGCGGTCCCCTCCTTTTTAAGATAGTGCACGTCTCCCGGCGGCTGCAAAAAGCCCCTCCGCACAGATGTACTCAGTACATCCTATGCGGAGGGGCGCTTTTCGTGCTATTTGTTTTCCCATTCCTTATACTGCGCCGCGAGCTCATAGAGCCGGATGTAGCTCGCGTGGCGCGAGGGCGAAATCTCTCCCGCTTCAAGCGCCGCGAGCACGGCGCAGCCGGGCTCCTGCCGGTGGGTGCAGTCGTCGAAGCGGCACTGGCCCAGAAACGGCTCAAATTCGGGAAAATCGCACTGCAGGTTTTCCTTGTCGAGATGCTGGGTCTGGTCCATGTCGAAGGACGCGAAGCCCGGCGTGTCCGCGATAAAGGCTTCGTTTCCGAGCGAATAGAGCTCGACGTGGCGGGTGGTGTGCCGTCCGCGGCCGAGCTTGTCGCTGACCTCGCCGACTTCGATCGAGAGCTCGGGCGAGAGCGCATTGAGAAGGCTCGATTTGCCGACGCCGGAGTTCCCCGTGAAGGCGCAAAGCTTTCCCGCGATGGCCTGCCGCAGCGCGGCGACTCCTTCGCCGGTCTTTGCGCTTGTGCGCAGGACGGTGTAGGGGGTTTTTTCATAGATGGCCCAGAGCCGGTCGCCGGGGTCGAGGTCGCATTTGTTGATGCAGACGATCACCTCGCAGCCGACGTCGCCTGCGAGCGCCGTGACCCGGTCGATGAGAAACGGGTCCGTCACGGGGTTGACCGACGCCGCGAGCACGACCATGCAGTCGATGTTCGCGACCGCGGGCCGCAGAAAGCTGTTTTTTCGCTCGCGGACCGCCGTTACCGTCCCCTTGCCGTTCGGTTCGGGTGCGTATTCGACGATGTCGCCGACGAGGGGGCTCACGCCCTCCAGACGGACCTTTCCGCGCGCGCGGCCCTCGTACAGTTCCTGCCCGTCACGGACGTAGTAGAAGCCACTGAGGGCCTTAACGATTCTTCCCGTTCCCATCAGCCGCCGGTACTTTCTGATGCGGCGGAGCCCGACGGACCGGTGGAGACCTTGAGGTAGACGACCGAGCCCTCGGCAAGCTTTTCGCCGGCGGCAACATTTTGCCAGACGACGGTGTCGGCGGCATAGTCGCTTTCGACCTCGGTAATGCTGCCGAGCTGCAGGTTGAGCTTCGTGATGGCGGAGGTCGCCTCGTCCTTCGGCATGCCGACAAGGTTTGGCATGGTGACTTCTTTGACCTCCGGGCCGCCGCTGACGGAGAGATAGACCGTCGAGCCGGAGGCGAGCTCCTCGTTGGCCGCGGGCTCGGTCGAAACGACGTAGCCTGCCGTGACCGAGTCGGAGGAGACGGTTTTGGTCTTGACGACAAAGCCGAGCTTCTGCAGGGCGATCGTCGCCTCGCGGTATTCGTGGTTCACCATGTCGGGCATGGTGGTCTTGACGATGCCGGTGCTGACGACGAGCTCGATGTCGATCTTGTCGCTGCCGAGGACGATGCTGCGGCCCGCCTCGGGCTTCTGCGTGATAATCTGGCCCTCGGACGTGTTGGGGTCGACTGCCATGGTGACGTGGAAGCTGAAGGACTCCGAATAGGCCTTGCTGTTGATGACGTCCTCGCTCTGTTCCCCGACAAAATCGGGCACGGTGACGCGCTGGGAATCGACGAACATGTCCTTGAGAAAGAACGGCCAGAGGAAGGCGACGATCGCGAGAATGAAAATGGTGACGAGCGCGAAGCCCGAAAGGGTCGAGACCTTTTTCGCGCGCGCCTTTTTTTCTTTGAATTCTTTTTTGGCCTTCTGGCGCTTCCGGCGCTCGGCCTCAGCGAGATAGGCGGCGTCGTCAACGGTCTCAACGGCGTCGTTCTCCGCGGCGAGCTGGCTCTTGCGGAAGGCCTCGAGGTCGTCGACAAGCTCGCCGGCGGTCTGATAGCGGGCGTCAGGGTCCGCCTCCATCGCGCGCAGAGCGATGTCCTCAAGCCGGAGCGGGATGTCGGGCTTGATCTCGCCCGGCGGCGTCAGCGCGCCGGACATGCGCTGCACGGAGATGGCCTCCATCGTCTCCCCGTCGTAGGGCAGACGGCCCGTGAGCATTTCGTACATGACGACGCCGAGAGAATAGATGTCCGCGCGCGTGTCGGACCCTTCGCCGTGCGCCTGCTCGGGGCTGATATAGTGGATGGAGCCCATGGTCTCCTGGGCGCTGCCGTTGTCGTCCGTTTCAAGGTCGGCGATGCCGAAGTCCGCGACCTTGATGCTGCCATCCTTGCAGACCATGATGTTCTGGGGCTTGATGTCGCGGTGGATGATGCCCTTGCTGTGCGCGTGGGAGAGCGCTTTGGCGATCTGGGTCGAGAAGTGCAGGGCCTCGTTCCAGTTCAGTGCGCCCTTTTTGAGCATGTACTGCTTGAGCGTGATGCCTTCAATGAGCTCCATGACGATGTACTGGCACGAGAGGTCGCGGCTGTAATCGTAAACGGCGACGATATTCGGGTGTGAGAGCATGGCGACCGCCTGCGATTCCGCGCGGAAATGCTCGCGGAATTCGGGGTCGTTGGCGTATTCGTCCCGCAGGATCTTGATGGCGACATAGCGGTTGAGCCGGTGACATAGCGCCTTATAAACGACGGCCATGCCGCCGGAGCCGATGACTTCAAGGATCTCGTATCGGTTGTCGAGCATCTGACCGAGATACCTGTCCATGCTGTTATCCATTCTCTGTCCTCCAGCGAAATGAGGTTTTAAAGTGTGAGCCGGTCATTTGCGCAGCAGCCCGACCGTGACGTTGTCGGGCGCGCCGCGCTGCAAAGCGAGGTCCAAAAGCGCCTGCGCGGCTTTTTCGAGGTCCTTGCACTGCGACACTGTTTCCAAAAGCTCCTCGTCGGCGACGGCGTTCGTCAGACCGTCCGAGCACAGGAGCAGCAGATCGTTCTTTTTAAGCTTCGGGGCGAAAACGTCGCACTCCACCATCGGCTCCACGCCGACCGCGCGCGTGATGATGTTCTTGCGCGGGTGGGTGCGGGCGTCGGCGCGGCTGATGATCCCGCGCTCGACGAGGTCCTCCACAAAGGAGTGATCGCGCGTGACCTGCGTGATCGTGTCGCCGGAGATGAGGTAGGCGCGGCTGTCCCCGACATTGACGACGCGGCAGGACTTGGCGGTCACGAGGGCAGCGACGAGCGTCGTGCCCATGCCCTCACAGGCGAGGTCCGCGAGCGAGTGCTCGTAGACAACGGCGTTGGCCTCGTCAACGGCCTCAAGGACGGCGTTATCGAGCTTCGTTTTGTCCCGGCGGTTTGCGAGATGCGCGGAGACGCGGCCGACGAAGATGTCGAGCGCTGTGGCGCTCGCGATGCTGCCGGCTTTTGCGCCGCCCATCCCGTCGCAAACGGCGAGGATGCCGAATGCGGGCGAGACGTTCTCCGTGTAGCGCACGGAGTCCTGATTTTCCGACCGGACTTTGCCGATGTCGGTGATGGCGTAGCCTTTCATGCTTTCTCCCCCCTGCGCGTCTTTTTTATTAACGCGCAGTTTCTGTAAAAAATATACGAGCCTGCCGGAAAAATTCCGGGCAGGGACTATTCCGTTTTTTGAGCCGCCTTGCGGCGGAGCTGGCCGCAGGAGGCTTCGACATCGCCGCCGAGCTTGCGGCGGACGGTGACATTCACGCCCTCGTCCTCCAGAATTTTGATGAAGGTGCGGAGCGCTTCGGGTTTCGAGGGTCCGAACTGACGCTCCTCGACGTGGTTGAGCGGGATGAGGTTCACATGCGCGTGCGCCTTTTTCGCGCGTTTGGCGAGGAGCTTTGCCTCCGCCGGCGTGTCATTGACGCCGTCAATCATCGCGTATTCAAACGAAATGCGGCGACCGGTTTTTTCAAAGTAGCGCTCACAGGCGTCGATGAGCGCGTCGACGCCCCGGCCCCGGTTGGCGGGCATGAGGCGCGAGCGGGTCTCGTCGTCCGGCGCGTGGAGTGAGACGGACAGCGTTAATTGCAGATCGAGCGCCGCGAGCTCGTCAAATTTTTCGATGAGGCCGCAGGTCGAGAGCGAAATATGGCGCATGCCGATGTTCATGCCGTCCGGGTGGTTGACGAGCTTTAAAAATTTCTGCACATTTTCAAAGTTGTCCAGCGGCTCACCGATGCCCATTAGGACGATGTTTGAAATCGGCATGCCGGAGTCGAGCTGCGAAAAGAGCACCTCGTCGAGCATTTCGCCGGGCGTCAGGTTCCGCACGAGACCGCCGATGGTGGACGCACAGAACGCGCAGCCCTGCCGGCAGCCGACCTGCGTCGAGATGCAGACCGTGTTGCCGTGGCGGTAGGACATGACGACGGTCTCGACCGCGTTGCCGTCCCGCAGCTCCCAGAGGTACTTGACAGTGCCGTCTATCTGCGATACCTGCCGGCGCGCGACCCTGGGCGCGGTGATATAAAAGGCGTCGTCCAGCTTGGCACGCAGCGGCTTTGAGAGGTTCGTCATTTCCTCAAAGCTCACAGCGCCGCGATTGAGCCAGGTGAAGATCTGCTTTGCCCGGAATTTCGGCTCACCGAGCGCCTTAAGCGTTTCCTCGAGCTCGTCCGGGAGAAGCGATTTGATGTCAGTTTTTTCTGCTTCAGTCATGCTTTTTCCTCAGCTTGCAGATGTAAAAGCCGTCGGTCCCGTGCCGGTTCGGCAGCAGGGTCAGGCGGCCGCTCTCGACCGTGCCGATCGGGTCCGGCAGCGTGAACGCCTCGGGCGCAAAGTCCGGGTGGGTGTCGAGAAACGCGGTCACAACCTCGTCGTTTTCGCGCTTCAAGACCGTACAGGTCGAATAGAGCAGCACGCCGCCGGGCTTGACGCACGGGGCGAGACCGTTTAAGATCGCGCGCTGCACCTCCGGCAGACCCTCGAGCGCCGCGAGATCGCGGAAGCGGATGTCCGGCTTCTTGCGCAGAACGCCGAGACCGGAGCAGGGCGCATCCGCCAAAACGGCGTCGCACGCGCCGATGAGCGCCGCGTCGGGCGTTTTCGCGTCCATGGCGGCGGTTTGGATACTTGTGATGCCGAGACGCTTCGCGCCGACTTCGATGAGCGGGAGCTTTTTTTCGTGGATGTCGCGGGAGAAAATGACGCCGCTGTCCCCTGCCGCCATCGCGGCGGCAAAGCTCTTGCCGCCCGGGGCGGCGCAGGCGTCGAGGACGGTCATGCCCTTGCTTAGTCCCGCCGCTTTTACGGCGAGCGCAGCGGCGGCGTCCTGCACATAAAACAGGCCGTCCGCGTACTCTGGCAGCTTCGTGAGATCGCCCGCGCGGGAAACTTCAAAGCAGCCGGGAACGAGCGGGTTTTCGATTGGGTCGAGTCCGCGCGCCGTGAGCGCCTCCCGCAGCGCGGCGGGCGTCGTTTTCAAGGTGTTCGTCTGGAGGAAGGTCGGCGCGGGCGCGTTGCTCGCTTTCAGAAAGTCCTCCGTCTCCGCGCCGAACTCGCGCAGAAAAAGTGCGGTCAGCGCGCGGGGGATGCTGTATTTGATCGAGAAATAGGTGCACGCGTCGTCGCGCGGGATCTCCGGCAGATGCTCGCGGCTGTCCGCAATCTTGCGGAGCACCGCGTTGACGAGGCCGGACGCGCGGGCAAAGCCCGTCTTTTTGCACAGCTCCACGCCCTCGCTGACGGCGGCGTGGGCCGGGATTTTGTCCATAAACAAAATCTGGTAGACCGACAGACGCAGGATGTCCCGCACCTTCGGTTCCAGCTTCGCGGGGTTTGCGGCGAAACGGTCGATGTAAAAGTCGCAGAGCAGCTCGTTTTGCAAAACGCCGTAGCAAAGCCGCGCCGCGAGCGCGGCGTCGCGCCCGTCAAGCTCCGCTTTGCCGATCTCGCCCGCGAGCAGCGTGTCCGAAAACGCGCGGTCCCGCCGGCAGCGCTCCAGAACGCGCAGCGCCGTCTGTCTTGCCGATTCCGCCATAGTCCCTCCGTGTGTTTTAAAGTGTCATCGGATGGCCGCGCAGGTAGTCCCCCGCCGCCATCTGCTTGCCGGACGCTGCCTGCAGTCTTGTGATAAGAAGCGTTTCGCCGTTTCCACAGGCAACCTCTATCCCCTTTTTCGGGTCTGCCGAGACGACGGTGCCGGGGGCCTTGTCCGTTTTGTTTTCCGTGTAGGCCGCGCCGAAGACGCGGAAGTCCGTGCCGCCGAGCGTCGAGGTCGCCACCGGCCAGGGGTTCAGGCCGCAGATGTGCTTGACGATCTCGCGCGGCGTTTTGGCCCAGTCGATGGGGCACATGTCCTTTCTGAGCGGCGGGGCGAACGTGGCATCCTTCGCGTTTTGCGCGATGCGCGGGGCCGTGCCCGCGTCGATGGCGCGGACGGTCTTGACAAGCAGCGCCGCACCAAGCTCGCGCAGGCGGTCGAAGAGCTCGCCGGCGGTCTCGAATTCGCCGACT
>JAKOSQ010000361.1 GCA_029777215.1 Bacillota bacterium | reverse complement strand
GGTCGTGAAGAAAGGCGGCGATCCGCTCCGCGTTTCGCGGGACGGAGAGGCCCGAGAGCAGCGCGCAGCGTGTCAGCGTCCACCCGGCCGGACAGACCGGGAGCGTGCCGAAGAGAGCGAGCATTGCCGGGACCGGGTCGCTCGAGCGGATGACCTGGCGGAAAGCGCAGCGGCAGGCGGTCGTCTCCGGGTCCTGCGAATCGTGCAGGTCGCGCACGAGATAACTCAGCGCGGAAGTGTGCGCGGCGTCCTGTCCGGCCGGGTGTGCGGAAGAGACTGGAACGGAGACGCGCAGGGAGACCACGGAGAAGTTCAGAAGAAGCAGCGCCAATATGAGAAGCGCCGAGAGCGGCTTTGCCGCCGCGTTCGATCTCGCCATGGAGCGCTCACTTCCTTTCCCGCGCACTGCGCAAAAATACATTTATATTATAATGGCTAAATAAGTTCTGTCAAGAGAAATGCCGAAATTTGACCGCAATATATAGTGCTTCGGAGGAACTTCTTTTCAAAATTTGCGTCAAATAGAATGATTTCATTTACATAACTATTTACTAATTATATGAATTCGCATATAATGCAGACAGAGTAAACGGCGGCCAAAAAGCCGAAAGATAAATACGGAGGAAAACACCATGAAAAAACGCATGCTGTCTCTGGTTCTGGTACTTGCGCTGGCGCTGAGCCTCGCGGTCCCCGCCTTCGCGGCGACCTACACGGACATCCAAAACCACTGGGCGAAGACCTATCTTCAGACACTCGCCGACAAGGGCATCCTCAACGGCTACAGCGGCGGGACGATGAAGCCCGACAACAACATCACTGCCGCGGAAGCGCTGGTCCTGCTCTCCCGCCTCTATACGCTCAGCGACGCGGAAAAAGCGCTCATTGCCGATGATTATGCGTCTGAGGTGACCGCCTCCGTGCCCTCGAGCTATGCCTGGGCCTACGGCAATTTTGAGATCTGCCGCGCGGCGGGTATCATCACGAAGGACGAGCTCAAGGCACTGAGCCTCGACACCGCCCTCAAAAAAGAGGAGTTGGCCGTTTTCATCATCCGCGCGATGGGCTACAGCGACACGGCGAGCACACTCACCGTCAAGGACATGAGCTTTGCGGACGCGGCGAAGGTCTCGAAAAACTGCATCGGCTCCGTGGCGGAGCTCGCGAAGCTCGGCATCCTCACGGGCGACACGAATAAAAACGTCTCCCCGCAGTCGAGCGTGACCCGCGCGGTTGTGGCGACGATGGTCGTCCGCGCGCTCGATGTGCTGCAGAAGGCGGGGACCTCCACGCTGACGGTCGCCGCGTACAGCGGCATTTCGCGGGCGGAGGGGATCATTACCGCCGTCGGCAGCGCCGCCATCACCTTCACGGGCTTTGACGGACTCTCCCGCGATTACGCTGTCCCCGCGGCGGCGAACATCAAGCTCAACGGCACCGCTGTCGCGCTGAGCAGCGCGCTGACGGGCTGCCACGCGATCCTCTCCATGAAGAATGGCAGCGTTAAGGCCCTCGCGGTCGACAGGGATGCTGCGACCGTCTGGTATCAGGGCACGCTAACCTCGATTGTGACCTCCGGCGCGGGCGCGCTCACGCTTACGGACACCCTCAGCAATTCCTCCAAGACGGTGGCGCTCGCTTCGACAACGACGCTGACGCTCGACGGCGTGACCGCCGCTGTTTCGAAGTTTGCGGCCGGCAATTTCGTGACCGTCAAGGCCGTCAGCGGCACGGCGGCAGCCGTCACCGCGCTGACCGCGGCCTCCTCCGTCAGCGGCGAGATCACCGCGATCAGCTTCGGATCCACCATCACGCTCAAGCTCCGCGACGACAGCGCCGCGAATTACAGCTTCACGCTCGACTTCAGCTCGCTGCCGACCGTTACGCGCGGCGAGAAGAATATTTCCATCGACATGCTCACCGCGGGCGACCGGGTGACGCTGAGCTTCGCCGCCGGAAAGGTTTCAAAGATCGCCTTCGCCGGCAGCAGCAGCACCGTGACGGGCGAGCTCACCTCCGTCACGACGACGCCCGACGGCACGCGCTGGACCGTCACGGCCAACGGCACTTCGACGGTCTATGTGCTCGACGAGGACGCCGCCGTCTACAGCGGTACGACTGCGATCAGTCTCTCGTCGATCCGCGTCGGCGACCAGCTCAAGCTCACCGTCTTCGGCAACATCGTCACCGACGTCTGGCAGCTGACTGCCGTGACCTCGGCAACAAAGGTTTCCGGCTCCGTTTTGAAAATTGACGCGAGCGCCAAACAGATCACCATTCTCACGCCCGCAAACAAGCTCGTTTACATCTCCACTGCTTCCGTTGGCTCCTACGTTGTCGCGAGTACCGGCTCGACCGGCTCAATCGCGAACGTCACGCTCAATGCGCAGATCACCGCCTACGGGACGTTTTCCAACTCCCGCAGCTTCGCGGCAAAATCCATAGTCATCGAATAAACGGAGAGACGCAATGAACGAATACGGGAACGAGACGCCCCTGCAGCCGCCGCTCACGCCGGAGGGCCCGGACACGAAGCGCTGCTTCAACCGCGTCGGCTGGGCCTACTGTCTGATCCTCGGTGT
>JAKOSQ010000033.1 GCA_029777215.1 Bacillota bacterium | reverse complement strand
TAAGCCGCGCGCAGGCGTCCGAAAAGGTCTTTTCGTACGCCGCGAGCGCAAAGTCCTCGACGCCCTCGTCCGGGTAGTCGACGACGGCCTGGTAGTGCGCGATGACGTCGAGCAGACTGTTGTAGATCGCGTCCGCCTTGCCTCGGATCGCGCCGCCGAGCTGGCCGGCGGCGTTTCTGGCCGCCTCCGCCGTGTCCGCGTCGATGAGGTCGATAACGGCTTCTGCCTGCGTGAGGTCCATGCAGCCGTTTAGAAAGGCGCGCTTCGTGAACTCCCCCGCCCGTGCCTGCCGCGCGCCGGCCTTGAAAAGCGCCTCGAGCGCGAGACGCAGCACTGTCGGCGAGCCGTGGCACTGGAGCTCGGCGCAGTCCTCGCCGGTATAGCTGTGGCCCTCGCGGCTGACGGTCGCGAGGCAGCGGTCGAGCGTCTGTCCGTCCGCATCCTTTAAAACGCCGAAAACGAGCTGCCGGTCCGGGTAGGACGACAGCGACCGGCCCGAAAGCGGGGCGAAGACCGCGTCCGCGGCTGTGAGCGCGCCGTCCCCCGAGACGCGGACGATCCCGATTGCCGAGACGACGTTTCCCGTGGCAATGGCCGCGATGGTGTCTGACATAGAGCATCCTCCTCCGAAAAAACGGCCTGTCCGCACATTTGCCGCGCGGGCAGGCTGCCTTTTGCTTTTTTAAGAGAGCGTGATCGTTTTGCGGGCCGTGGGGTCGAACATGCGGGTCATGATTGCCGCGACCTCGCTGCGCTTGATGTTCTGCACGGGGTTGAAAACGCCGTTTGCCGAGCCGATGAGGATGCCTGCGCGATAAAAGCCATAGATCTGTTTGGCATTGGCGTCGCTCATTTTGACGTCCGGGATGGCGTTGTCCGCGACAGAATTGATCTGCGCGTACTCGGACGCCGGCAGGGCGTTGTAGAAGACCTTGACGAATTCCGAGCGCGTGATCTTCGCGTTGTAATTCGGATAGGTTCCGGTCGTGATGCCCTTTTTCGCGGCGTAGTCCACATAGCTCTGATACCAGACGCTGCCGCTGTTTTGCAGTGTGACGCTGCCAGTCTCGCGCAGCTGGTTCATGCAGGCCGCGAGCTTGATCGCCTCGGCAATCGTGAGCCCGTCGTCCGGGGCGTAAAGCTCCGCGCTGCGGCCGGAGATGAGACTGCGGTCGACGGCATAGAGCACGTCGTTATAGAACCAGGCGTTTTCGGGCACGTCCGTGAACGGGAGCTTCGCCGTGCCGCCGTAGCTTGTGCTGCCGTAGAGCGCGAGCGTGGAGGGCGCATTGAGCGAGAGTATGGACATGGTGCTCTCGGCCGCCAGATAGCGGTGTCCGCCCGCGAGTGTTCCGCCGACCGGGACAGTTGTTCCGGTGCTGAGATCGATGAGCGTCCCGTAGCCCTCGTAGAGCTTCGCGCTGCCGGAGAGAAGGACGAGACCGGAGCCGTCCGTCAGCCGAACGACGCCGTTTTTCGCGGCCTGCCTCACAGCGACGCCCTCGCCGCTGCCCGCGGACTGCGAGAGCTTGTAGGAAAGCGCCATCATCGTGTCAGAAAGATTTTCCAGCGGTCCGGCGAGAACTGTGTCGTGGAATGTCCCGTCGGCGTAGCTTTTGGTGATGAGCGGGTCACTCTGCCCGCCGGTGGTTCCGTACGCAAGGGCCGCGCCGGCGGTCAGCACGAGCAAGAGTGCCGGTATGATCAGAAGGGTCGTTTTTTTAAACATAGTGCCTCCTGGCAGTCCGCTTTGTCAGCCATTTTCGGCGGCGTCCTGCTCGGCAAGGAAGTAGCCGAGCGTCAGCAGACTGTCTGAAAAATGGATGTTCTCGACGCGCACGTCCGGGCGGTCGAGTTCAAGCTCAATATTTGTGAAGTTCCAGATACCGCGCGCGCCGTTGTCGGCGACGGTCTGCGCGACGCTGCGCGCGATCGAGCGCGGAACGGTGAGGACGATGATGTCCGTCGGGTTGTCGTGCAGCCAGGACGAGAGCTTCGCGCTGTCCTGCACGGTGACGCCCTGAATGACCTTGCCAACGACCTCGGGGTTGAGGTCAAAGGCGGCGACGAGGCGGAAGCCCTGATCGGAGAAGCCGAAGTTTTCCATGAGCGCGTGGCCGAGGTTGCCGACGCCGACGACGGCGATGGTGTAGCCCCGGTGCATGCCGAGAATGCGCGAGACCTGCTCGCGAAGCTCCGCGACACGGTAGCCGTAGCCCTGCTGACCAAATTCGCCGAAGCAGCTGAAGTCCTGTCGAATCTGAGAAGGTGTGAGTCCCATCTGCTTGCCGAGCTCGCCGGACGAGATGCGGTCGACGCCGTGTGCCATCAGATCGTCGAGCTTGCGTAGATACATGGGCAGACGACGGATGACGTTATTGGATATGCGGTCCTTTTTCACAAGTATTCCCTCCGGTACGCCGCAGCGCAAAAAAGCGGCGAATATGAATAAATTAATGTAGTTTTCAGTCGGATTTCGGAAGCTTTATAAGTTAACAATTATTATAACACCGGTTTTCAAAACTTTCAAGACAAAATGGGACAGATCAGACAGTTTGCCTCATCTGACGTAACAGCGCGAAAAAAGACAGAATAATCCGGCAGTGCGCGACAAAAGCTCCGTATGGACGCCAGACATCGCGCGGTGTTGACATTTTGTGCCCTGCGCGTTTATAATATGTTATCTTTAAAACAGAAAGGAACGGTTAAAAGCCCATGAGTGAAAATCAAAACGGCGATACCGCAGCCGGCGAGCTGCCTGATATCCACATAAAACGAGCGAAAAACTACGTCGACAAGGAAAAGCTCAACGAGCTCTCCCGCGTCAAGCGCGTCATCGGCGTTGTCAGCGGCAAGGGCGGCGTCGGCAAATCTCTTGTCACCTCCCTTCTCGCCGTCAATATGAACGAGCACGGCTTCAAAACCGCCATTATGGACGCGGACATCACCGGCCCCTCCATCCCCCGCGCCTTCGGCGTGCACGGCCGCCCGGAGGGCACCGATACGGCGCTCTACCCCATGAAGAGCAAAAACGGCATCGACCTCATGTCCATCAACTTCCTGCTCGACAGCGAGACGGACCCGGTCATCTGGCGCGGCCCGGTCATCGCCGGCGCGGTGACCCAGTTCTGGACCGACGTCATCTGGGAGGACGAGGACTATATGTTCATCGATATGCCCCCCGGAACCGGCGACGTCGCGCTCACCGTTTTCCAGTCCATCCCGATCACCGGCCTCGTTGTCGTGACCTCCCCGCAGGAGCTCGTCGGCATGATCGTTGAAAAGGCCGTCAAGATGGCGGAAAAGATGAATATTCCGATCATCGGCATCGTTGAGAACATGTCCTATGCGGTCTGCCCGCACTGCGGCGAGAAGTATTCGATCTTTGGCGAGAGCCACATCGACGAGATCGCGGCGAAATACCACATCCCCGGCGTCGCGAAGCTTCCCTTCAACCCGGAGCTTGCGGAGCTCGTCGACAAGGGCGAGATCGAAAGCTATGTCCATGACTGTCTGCACGGCATCGTCAAGCAGCTCCTCTTCATGGAGCCGATGCCCCCGATGACCGCCGAGGAATAAAAAAATGAGCACTGCATCCGTTGCAGCGCTCTTTTTTTATTTCAAAAGGGCCATGTCGGTTCGGTAGTCCGTGATGGCGATGGTCGCCTCGCGCTTCATCGTCTCCCAGTCGCGCTTTTGCGAGTCGTCGTAGACCGCGACGGTCGGGAAGCTCGCGCGCTTGGCGGTTGAAAGACCAAACCAAGCGTCCTCAAAGACCGGCGTCTCGCTCTTGGGCGTTCCCGCGCAGACGAGGGCTGCCTCGTAGACGTCCGGCATCGTTTTGCCCGCGCCGACCTCGGTGCAGGTGTAGATGGCCTTGAAGTACTTGAGCAGATCGATCTTTTCCAATGTCTCCTTGACGAGGTAGCGGTCCGTCGCCGTGGCGAGGACCATCGGCACGCCGCGCGCGCGGTAATGCTCCAGCAGCGCGACCACGCCAGGCTTCGGGCCGACCTCGGTGAGGTACAGCGGCTCTACGATGTCGTTGATGCCCTTGGCGATCGCGTCGTCCGTCTCCCGCACGCCGTAGACGGCGCGGAAATACGCGCAGGTTTCGAGCAGGGACATGCTTTTGATCTCGTCAAAAAGGTTCGGGGCGGGCGTGATCCCGCGGGAGAGAAGGTAGCGCTTGCCGATGTCCTTCCAGACGAACATCGAGTCCGTGACCGTCCCGTCCATATCAAAAATCGCGCCGGATATTTTCATGCTTATCGTGTTCCTTTACAGTTCAGTGATGGTGTCGAAATCGATTTTGTCCGCGCTCCAGACGACGAGCAACGTCCCGTCCCGGACCGTGATCTCGGACGGCGCGCCGGTGAATTCGTTCGAGACGCCGACCGGAAAATCGGCGCCCATCGTGTAGTCGTCGAGCGCGTATTTGAGGCCGCGTTCGCAGACGCCCTTCGCATCCGCGCCGAGGGCGAAAACGGAGACCGTGCCGCGCAGCGTGTCCCGAAAGGCGAGGCCGCCGTTTTGAAATGCGGTCGCGGCGATGCCTTCCCCGACGAGATAGCCCCGCGCGCCGTGCGCGCAGAGAAAGCCGAGCGTTTGCAGATTGGCGAGCGTGTGGTCGAGTCTGCCGCCGAGGCCGCCGTAGATGAGAAAGCGGTCGTACCCGCGCGCAAGGCCCTCGCGCACGGCGAGCAGGGTGTCTGTATCGTCCTTTTCGGGCGGATGGCAGACGACTCTCTCCCCTGTCGGCTTCTCGCCGAGCGAGTCGAAGTCGCCGACGATGAGATCGGGCGCGACGCCCGCGGTCCGCAGCGTGCGCAGGCCCGCGTCCGCCGCGATGACGAAGGCACCGTCCGGGATCATCAGTTTCTCCGCACGGACAGGCCGGGCGGAGACGATGCAGCACAGGCCGCTCATTTCTTTAAAAGGGACTCGACCTGCGCGAGCTGTTCGGGCGTGTTGACGCCGATGATCTCATAGCCGAGCTCGCGGCAGCACACGCCGATCTTGCCGCCGCGCTTTTGCATGAGGACCGGCGCGTCGGTGAGGTAGTATTCGCCCTGCGCGTTGTCGCTGC
>JAKOSQ010000360.1 GCA_029777215.1 Bacillota bacterium | reverse complement strand
TCATCATGGGCTATCTCTCCGCCGGCTCCCTCACGGAGCTGACCGGACTCGCCTCGCTGCGCGCGCTGTTTCTTGCGCACGGCTGGACGGCGTCGACGGCGGTCTGCGTGATGCTCTTTTCCCTCATGCACTGGCCCTGCGGCACGACCTTTCTGACGATTCGGAAGGAGACCGGGAGCCTCAAATGGAGCCTGCTGTCCGTCGCGGTCCCGACGCTCTCCGGCCTCGCGTGCTGCGCCGCGTTTACGTTTTTGTCAAAGCTTTCTGGGCTGTTATAAAAAATGCCGAAAATTCGACAGGAAACGCTATTTCCCTTGCTTAATTTGCTGACTTGTTGTAGAATAAATCAGATTGACCATGCCGACGGGACCGGATTTCGAGCACTTTGCAAAAAACGGGCGGCATGGTTCGCTGCAGGAGAAGGGAGAAACGCTTCCATGAACACGGAAAAACTTCACAAGATCAATTTCACGATCCTCTGGATCTGCGCCGGCATCTTGATCACATTTCTCACCATTTCGCGCGGGCTGACACAGCAGACGATCATCAGCGACGGAGGCATGCTCATCTGCATGCTCATCGTCACCGGCCTGTATTTTTTCAAAAGGCTGGGCGACGTCGTCCGCGGGACCGGCATGACGGTCATCATCGCAATCGGCTGCGTCCTCGTCTCTGTTTCCGAAGGCGGCAATTCCGCCAGCTTCGTTATGTCCTACATTCCCCTCGGCATGGCGCTGATCTACTTCAACTTTGAGATCATCCGCGCCTACCTCTGCATCTACATCCCCATCTGCGTGGTGCTGATGCTCATTGATCCCGCCAACATTTCCGGCAAGGGTGCCACAATGATACTCGCGGGCGAGAACCTTTTCGCCTACCTCGTGCTCGGCATCATGATGCTTCTCGCCACAAAGCGCGGCGGCAGGCTCGTCACCGCCTCCGAGCAGATGGTCGAAAAGATCCGCAAGGACACCGAGCACACCGGCGTCGTCATCCAGCAGCTCAACAGCGCCATGGCCGGCAGCTCCGCGGATATCGGCAGTCTCAGCGAACAGATACAGAGCGTCAGCGACGCGACCTATGAGATCGAAACACTTACGCACTCCATGAACGACTCCGCGATTACCCTCAACTCCCTCGTTTCCGAAACGGTGACCGCCCTCGGCCGCAACGTCGCGCTCAACGACGAGCTCGGCACGCAGTTCTCCAAGGTCGGCGAGGCTGTCGAAAACGGCAGCGTCGGTGCGGAGGACGTCCGCAATACGCTCGACACCATGAAGGACACGGTCCTCGCCGCCGGCGAGGCGACGGAGATTCTGCTGACCAAGATCTCCTCTGTGAGCAGCATCCTCAAGGAAATCCAGAAGATCACAATGCGCACCAACATGCTCTCCATCAACGCCTCCATCGAGGCTGCCAAGGCGGGCGTCAACGGCAAGGGCTTCGCTGTTGTCGCGGACGAGATCAAGAGTCTTGCCAACGAGAGCAGCGACTCCGCCGCGAGTATCCAGCAGATCATCGTCGAGCTTGAAAAGCAGGTCGACGACGTCGCCGCCAAGACCAGCGCCGGGACGCAGGCCGCCGTTGCGGGCATGGAGAGCGTGCAGAAGCTCATCTCCATTCTCTGCGACATCAAGTCCGCAAACGACGTCGTGGCGGGCGTCGTCACGGAGGAGACGCAGACGAATTCGGACGTCAGCACCCGCTTTGAGGTCGTCTCCAACGAGATCGCAAATCTCGTTTCGAGCGTCGAGAGCATCAGCCAGTCGGTCGCGTCCGTCGCCGCGGAGATCCACCGTCAGAATGACTCCGTCAAGAGCGTGAACGACGAGATCGTCCGGATGAAGGAAGTTACGAACAGTCTCGACTGCGGCAGCGGGGAGTGAATACATATAATATATATAGCAAACGGGCGGGACCTTGCGGTCCCGCCCGTTTTCCTGCCGCGCTGTTTTATTTTCGGGAGAGCAGTGTCTTCCAGGTCTCGACGGTCTGCTCGCGCATGAGCTTTTCGAGCGGGCGCAGGTCCTCGCCGATGTCATAGGTCTCGAGCGCGTCGAAATAGCGCTCGGCGTCCTTTTCAAAGAAAACGAGGGGCGGCTCCTCCCGCACGAGCAGGAAATGGCTTGCGAGGATGCGGGCGGTCAGTCCGCAGAAGCCGGTGAAAGGCTGCAGGTATTCGAGCTTTGCGGCAAAGTAGGCCGCCGCGCGCAGCGCCTCCGGGCCGTCGTAGGCGTTGACCTCGCCGAGCAGCGTCACGAGCGCCTCGCGCAGCTCCTCGGGCGTGAGGGAGTCGTCCTCGTCATCCGCTTCGATGTCCATGCCCTCGCAGAGCAGCGCGTTCACGCGCTCGACGAGTTCGGGCGTCAGGTCCTCCCCTGCCGCCGCCAGCGGCAGCAGCAGCTCGAAGCAGCGGCGCTGGTTTGAGAGCAGACGGCCGGCTTCGCCCGGCGTCTGTGCGCCGTCCTCAAAAAACGCGGCGCGGACCTCATCCGCCGAAACGTCGAGGTCCTCGAGCAGGCAGTTCTGCCAGGCAAATAAAACCATATAGGTTTGCAGCTCGGCGGCAAGCGCCTCCTGCGATGAGACGTCCTTGCTTTTCCAGTATTCGCGGGTGCTTTCGTATGCGTCCATATTGATGCCTCCGTTGAGTGGTTCTTTTCTGTCCTGCCGCTGCGGCGGCAGCTGCGCGGCAGCGCACGGGTCCCCAAAACGCGGGACCGCGCGGAGCGCCCGCCCGCTTTGAACGGCCGGGGCC
>JAKOSQ010000032.1 GCA_029777215.1 Bacillota bacterium | reverse complement strand
GTCACCGCCATGTACGCTGACGCCGAGAAAAACGGCTTCAAGCTCTCCGAGGACGACCAGAAGTCCCTCGACGATACGCTCTCGAGCATCGAAACGAGCTATAAGACCAGCGATTACTCCACCGCCAACGCCTACATCGCCTCGCTTTACGGCAAGGGCTGCACGGTCGCGATCGCCAGGGACCTCATCACGAAGTCCTATATCGCCCAGAGCTACAGCGCCGACAAGGAAAAGTCCCTCACCTACACCGAGGACGACCTCAAGTCCTATTACGACTCCAACAAGGACGACCTCGACAGCTACACCTATGTGAACTACTTCGTCAGCGGCGAGGCCACCACCAGCTCCAGCGCCGCGACTGCAACGGACGTCTCCGCTTCCCCCGCCGCCTCCGAAACGGACGTCTCCGCTTCCCCCGCCGCCTCCGCGTCCCCGTCGCCCTCCGCTGAGGAGCTGATGACCGCCGCGAAGGAAAAGGCCGACGGCATTGTTGCCGCGGGCAAGACCGAGGACGCTTTCAAGGCAGCCGCCAAGGTAGTCTCCGGCTCCGACGTCTCTGAGTCCACCACGCAGGGCAAGTCCCTCACTTCGGACTACGCCAACTGGCTCAAAGACGCCTCCCGCAAGGCTGGCGACACCACGGTCATCAAGACCGACAAGGGCTACTACGCCATGTACTATGTCTCCCGTGAGACGAACGATTACTTCACCCAGAACGTCCGCCACATCCTCTTCAAGGCGACCGCGGACTCCAACGGCAGCTATACGGACGAAGCCAAGGCAGCCGCCAAGGAAAAGGCCGACGCCGAGCTCGCCAAGTGGAAAGCCGGCGACAAGACCGAGGACAGCTTCGCCGCTCTCGCACAGGCTGACAGCGAGGACACCGGCTCCAAGGCGAACGGCGGCCTCTATGAGAACGTCTACAAGGGCCAGATGGTCTCCACCTTTGAGGACTGGTGCTTCGACGCCTCCCGCAAGGCCGGCGACACCGGCGTCATCTACGGCGAGGCGTCCGGCAGCTACGCCGGCTACCACGTCATGTACTACGTCGGACAGGGCGAGATGTACCGCTACAAGCTCGCCGAGGACGCCAAGCGCGAGGCGGACTTCACCTCGTGGAAGGACGCGCTCATCAAGAACTACGAACTCAAGGAAGGCTGGACGGCAAAGTTCGTCGGCTGAGTCAACACAAAGCACGCGGCGCGGAACAATCCCGCGCCGCGTTTTTTATCGGAGGAACATCATGTCAGAGAGATTTTTACGCGAGGAGATGCTCTTCGGCGCGCCCGCCATGGAAAAGCTGCGCGGCAGCAGCGTCATCGTTTTCGGTCTCGGCGGCGTCGGCAGCTGGTGCGCCGAGGGGCTTGCCCGCGCAGGCGTCGGAAGCCTCACCCTTGTCGACCAGGACACGGCGGGCGAGAGTAACGTCAATCGCCAGCTCTGCGCCCTCACATCCACCTTCGGCCAGCCGAAGGCCGAGATCATGGCCGCGCGCGTCCGGGACATCAACCCCGACTGTGCGGTCCGCGCCCTCGTCGCCCGCTACGAGGCCGGGACACGCGAGCAGTTTTTTGACCGCCGCTACGACTACATCGTCGACTGCATCGACCTTGTCGCCTGCAAGCTCGACCTCGTCGAGACGGCGCGGCGGCTCGCAATCCCCATCATCTCCGCGCTCGGCGCCGGCAACAAGAAAAACGCCGAGGCCCTCACGATCACGGACATTGCAAAGACCGAGGGCGACCCGCTGGCCCGCGTCGTGCGCAAGGAGCTGCGAAAGCGCGGCATCACGCACCTCCCGGTCGTCTACAGCGCCGAACCCGCGATGAGGCCCGAGGACGTTGAGGAACCGCCTCCGGGGCGCAGGAGCGTCCCCGGCAGCCTCGTCTGGGTCACGGCGACCGCCGGGATGTTGCTTTGCTCCCACGTCGTCCTCGCGCTCACCGCGGAGGAAAAGTGAACAGCCGTCAAAGATAATTCGAGGGAAGGGCTTGAACAGTCCCTTCCCTCTGTGGTACAATAATTTTAATCTGTTTCAGTGAAGGAGGCGCGCCATGTCCGAATCGAATATCACCAAGCGCGCACTTGCCGACACGATGAAGCAGCTCATGGAGACGACGCCCTTTGCCAAGATCAGCGTCTCCGACATCTGTGAGGCCTGCGGAATGCACCGCAAAAGCTTCTACTACCATTTCAAGGACAAATACGATCTCGTCTACTGGATTTTTTACCACGACTTTATCGAGCTCACCGTCCGCGGCGAGCCGGACTCCTTCCCCGCGCTCTACCGCAGTCTCTGCATCTATTTTTACGAGAACCGCGGCTTTTACAAAAACGCGTTCTCCGTGACCGGGCAAAACTCCTTTGGCGACTACTACAAGGAGCTCTTCGAGGCAAGCGTCAAAGCCTGGCTTGAGGACGCGTATCCCGACCCGGCACGGCTCGACGTGATCGCGCGCTACTACGCCGAGATTTCTCTGACAACGATCGTCAAGTGGCTGGGCGAGTCACCCTGTCCGCCGCCGGAGAAGTACTTTGCGCTCATACACGACCTGCTCGGCGGCCTGTCCGTCATCACGCAGGAAGCCCCGTCCGAGGACGGAACGTAAAGAAACATACAGCAAAGCCGCCTGTTTTAAACAGGCGGCTTTTTTTATTTTCCGGCTTCCTCCGGCACTGTCGGCTCCGGCTCTTTTTTCCCCATCACGGCGATGACCAGAAAGCAAATGCCGGCGGCGATGAAAATGTCTCCGACGCTCGCGAAGCCGCCGATGCCCGGCACCGGCAGATAGAGGATGTCCCCGAGGCGGTACAGCCGCGTGCTCCCGTCCGCGATGCAGTAATCCGCGCGTCTGGCAAGGACCTCCTGCGCCGAGATGCCCGCGTAGACCTCAAGGGCTTTGGCGGAAACCGGCATGCGGAAGGCGTTGGCCGCGCGCACCGCGTAGTTGAGGACGGTCCCTGTGCCGAGCAGAGCCGCGCCCACCTTCGCGCGCCGGTTCACGACGGCGAAGAGGACGACGCAGAGGTAGCACGCCGACGTCAGCAGCCCCTTGGGCCAAAGCCCGATGTCCGGAACCGCGTGCAGTACCGGGTCCAAAACCAGTGAGGCGATCGCGAACCAGAGTCCGCGCAGTTCTCCGAGGCGAAGCAGCTTCCCGCCGCGCAGCGCGCCGACAGCGAGGCCGGCGATCAGACCAATCAAAAGCAGCATGGTGTCCCCCGTCAGACGCTGAGCAGCATGTGCTCTGTCGTTTTGCGATCGACCAGCGTCATCTCGTTTTTGTCGAACGCCAGCACGAACGCTTCCACGACCTGCGGGTGGAACTGCTTTCCCGACTCCGACAGGATGATCTCCTTGGCGCGCTCCGGCGAGCTGGCGTAGCTGTACGGACGCGTGCTGGTGATCGCGTCGTAGGTGTCCGCCACGCCGAGGATGTAGACCTCGATCGGCAGCGCGCTGCCGCCCATGCCGGACGGATAACCGCGCCCGTCAAAGCGCTCGTG
>JAKOSQ010000359.1 GCA_029777215.1 Bacillota bacterium | reverse complement strand
CGATCGCGCAGTACAGCAGCGCCGCGCACAGGCCGAGCGCCACGCCGCGCAGCTCTCCCCCGCCCGCGGATGCGGACGCACCGGAGATGAGCGCCGTCCCCGCGAGCGCCGCCGCGACGCACAGCAGCTTCTTTTTCGAGAGGGCTTCCTTCAAAAAAACCGGCGAGAGCAAAATCACAAACACCGGGGCCATGTAGTAGCAGAGCGTTGCGACCGCGACCGTCGTGTAGCGGTAGGCTTCAAAGAGGAGTATCCAGTTGAAGCCCAGCGCCGCGCCCGACGGCAGCAGAAATTTGAGATTTTGCCGGATCGCGTCCCGGTGCAGCGGTTTTTTCGCCTCGAGCATCACGAGTGCGAGCAGCGCCGCACCGATCCCCGAGCGCGCGAGCGCGATCACGGACGAGGGCAGCGGGATCATTTCCACAAAAATGCCGATCGTTCCGAAGATCAGCATGGACAGGAGCATTTTCGCCTTGGTCATGGGTTTGCCTCCGCTTTCTTTCGCACAGTAATTCGATTATATCGACCGGACCGCCCGCTGTCAAACACAAACTCGCAGCGCCCTCGCGCGCCGGCGGACAGGCGGGGCCGCAATTCGCCCGTTTTCGTCTCTGGTCCGGCCATTTTCCCTGCCGCGCCGTTTTTGTTTTTTTGAGCCGCTATCAAATTTGATAGTCAATATTATTTCACATATTGACCGTCTATTTCGGCCGCTACAGCCGGTATTTGGCTCTGCTCTGATCTCTGGTTCAACCAGTTACAGCCGCAATATTGAAACATTTTGCCCCATCCGAATTTAGCAGTTTCGCCAAAAATTTCGTAAAGTTAAAAGATAATTTGACATTATTACCAGCGCCGATTAAACTGAAAGTCAGAAACAGTTGAAAGCGCCGTCCGCGCCGTCCCGGTGCGCGGCAGGCGGCACAAAATATCGGACAAATGCGAAAGCAAGGAGGATTTCTATGCGTGAAAAATTAGCGCTGCTGGTCAACAAGATCCGCGGCAGCGAGGACGCCCACGTCAAGGAAAAACATCCCGAATATTACGGCCTTGAAAACGTGGTCACGGACGAAATGGCCGAGGTCGCCCTCGCGATGGACATGCGCCATTATCTCCCCGTCGCGGAAATCGCGTCCCGTCTGAAAATGGAAGAAGCCTATGTCCACGAGCAACTCAAGGAGCTTGAATATGTCGGCATCGTCGAGTCTCGCGTGCGCGACGGCAAGGACGAATTCACCCTCATCATCTACGTCCCCGGCGTCTACGAGCTCATGGTCATGAACAAGAAGCAGACCGAGGACCACCCCGAGATTGCCCGCGCGTTCGACGAATACACCCTCATCCGCATGGGCAAGCTCGTCCCGAACCTTCCGCGCGGCACCGGCCCGATGCGCGTCATCCCGGTCGCCACGGCGATCGACGGCGAGCAGCGCCGCGCGAGCTACGAGGAGATCGAATACTGGCTCGACAAATACGACCCGTCCATCGGCGTCGGCGACTGCGAGTGCCGCGTTGTCCGCCGTCTTGCGGGCGAGGGCTGCGGCCACCTCGAAAAGGACATGTGCATCGGCCTCGGCGACACCGCCGAGAGCTGCATCCGCACCGGCAAGCTCCGCCGCATCACGAAGCAGGAGGCGCTCGATATCATCCAGCACGCCGAGGAATGCGGCCTTATGCATCAGGTCACGAACATCGACGGCAACGACAAGATCTTCGGCATCTGCAACTGCTGCGAGTGCTCCTGCCTCGCGCTGCGCACCGACAAATACTTCAACACCCCGAACTCCTCGAACTGCAACTACGTCGCCGAGACGAAGCCCGAAAACTGCGTCGCCTGCGGCCAGTGCGTTGAGACCTGCCCGGCCAACGCCCTCAAGCTCGGCCAGAAGCTCTGCACCAAGACCCCGATCGAGCAGAAAAAGCGCATTCTGCCGGACGACCACGAGTGGGACCGCGACATGTGGAACCCAGAGTACCGCGAAAACCGCGAGGACACGGTCGTCACCGGCACCGCCCCCTGTAAGGCGGCCTGCCCCGCGCACATCGCCGTTCAGGGCTACATCCAGATGGCCAAAGAGGGCAAGTACCTCGAGGCCCTCGAGCTCATTAAGAAAGAAAACCCGTTCCCGGCGGTCTGCGGCCGAATCTGCCCGCACAACTGCGAAAACGAGTGCTCGCGCGGCGAGTTCGACGCGCCGGTCGCGATCGACGACATCAAGCGCTTCATCGCGGACTTCGACCTCAACGAAAAGGAGCGCTTCGTCCCCAAGAAGCTCCACGATTACTACGACCACAAGATCGCGGTCATCGGCTCCGGCCCGGCGGGCCTTTCCTGCGCCTACTATCTCGCAACCTTCGGCTACGACGTGACCGTCTTTGAAAAGGAACAGAAGCTCGGCGGCATGATGACGCTCGGCATTCCCTCCTTCCGGCTCGAGAAGAACGTCGTCGAGGCCGAAATCGACGTGCTGCGCCAGATGGGCGTCAAGTTCAAGACCGGCTATGAGGTCGGCAGGGACATTCAGCTCAAGAAGCTGCGCGCCGAGGGCTATAAGGGCTTTTACGTCGCGATCGGCGCACAGGGCGGCCGCAGGCTCGGTCTCGACGGCGAGGACGCCGAGGGCGTCGTCGCGGGCGTCGACTTCCTCAAGGGCGTCAACCTCGGCAGCGGTCTCCAGCTGCACGGCAACGTCGTCGTCATCGGCGGCGGCAACGTCGCGATCGACGTCGCGCGCACGGCGGTCCGCCAGGGCGCGGGCAAGGTCTCGATGTACTGCCTCGAGAAATCCGAGGAAATGCCCGCGCTGCCCGAGGAGCAGGACGAGGCCCGCGGCGAGGGCGTCGAGATCGACAATTCCTGGGGCCCGAACCGCATTATCGTTGACAACGGCCGGGTCACGGGGGTAGAATTTAAACGCTGCACCGCCGTCTTTGACGCAGGCCACAAGTTTGCACCCCAGTACGACGTCTGCGATCTCAAGCAGGTCCCGGCCGACTTTGTTTTGATGTCCGTCGGCCAGAGCATCGAGTGGGGCAACCT
>JAKOSQ010000358.1 GCA_029777215.1 Bacillota bacterium | reverse complement strand
GCGACGGTGTCAAACGCCACACCTGCCGCCTTTGCCCGGCAGCTCTACGCGTTGGGTGTCGACCGCGTCGTGCGCGTTGAAGCGCCGGGGACGGACAACTTTCGGTCGGAAACGGTCAGCGCGGCCCTTTTTTCGGCCTTTTCCGGCGAAAAATTCGACCTCGTGGTCTGCGGCGCACAGAGCGCCGAGGGCGGGGGTATGACGCCCTACCGCCTCGCGCAAAAGCTCGGTTTCCCCTGCCTTGCGGATGTCACCGATCTGTCGCTCGCGGACGGCGGGGTGCGCGTGGCGCGCGAGGTCCCGGGCGGCGAGCGGCGCGCGACCGTGACCGTCCCGGCAGTGTACGCCGTCGGCAGCGCGAAGCACCCCTACCTGCGCATGGCGACGGTCCGGCAGCGCATGGCGGTGTCGAACCGCGTGCCGGACGTGTGCGAGGTCCCGGCCCGCGAAGCGTCCGAGGGGCTGCGGCTGCTGCGCCTGAAGCGCCCGGCGGGCGGGCGTGCCTGCGTCTTCGTCGAGGGCGAGGACTGCGGTGAGAAGGCCGAAGCGCTCTTAAAGATCTGCCCGGAGGTGCGCGCATGAAAAAGATCGTCGTCTGTTTTTCGGACGAGCTGCGCTGCGCCGCCGCCCTCGTCGCCCACGCGGAGAAGCTGCCGGGCGAGACGGTTTTGTGGGTCCCCGGCGGGCTTGACGGCTTTCCGGCCCCGGACACCGGGGCAAAAAAAATCATCGAAGTCGCCTTTGATAACCCAGCGGCGGCCGGCGAGTCGCTCGTCTGCGCGAAGGCGCTGTTCGACCTGTTTGATGAGACGCCCGACGTTGTTTTGACGTCCTCGTCTCCGCGCGGGGACGCGCTCGCCGCGCAGCTCTCGCTGCTTTTGGGCGGGGAGTGCGTGACAGCGGCGAAGAAACTGCTGTGGGAAGACGACGCCCCCGTCGTCCGCCGAGCGGTCTTCGCGGGCAATCTTGACGCGGACTTCGCGGTCGGCGCGCTGCCGCTGTGCGTCTCGCTTTTGCCCGGCGGTGAGGACGCCCGGCCGGTCGACTTCCCGGCGGTCACTTCGCGCACGGCCCACGCCGCGCAGCCCGACTGGCTCACGGACATTGAGACGGTCAAAACGGAGGCCCCGGACGCGCTCACGGACGCCAAAACCGTCGTCGCGGCGGGCCGCGGCGCGGGAAACCGGGCAAAGCTCGAAACCCTCGCCGCCCTCGCAGACGCCCTCGGCGGCGTGCTGGGCGGAACGCGCCCCGTGATCTGTGACGGCAAGCTCCCGCCCGAGCGCCAGCTCGGCATTTCGGGCAAGTGCGTTTCGCCGGCGCTCTGCCTCGTCTTCGGCGCGTCCGGCTCGGCGGCCTTCCGCGCGGGGATCGACGGCAGCAAAAAGCTCGTCGCCGTCAACCGCGACCCAGAGGCTCCGATTTTCTCGGCCTGTGACCTCGGCGTCGTCGCGGACAGCGGCGAATTCGCGGCGGCGCTGCTTGCTGCGCTGCAAAAACAACAAAAGTCCCGCAAGCGGGACTTCAAGGAGTCTGTATGGACAAAAAGCTCTTAAACAAACACGGCGAGGTCACGACCAAGCTCGCCCGCCGCGTTATGGCGCTCGACCCCGGCGACCGCCTGCCGACCATCGTCGAGCTCACGGAGGACTTCGGCGTCTCGCGCGGCGTGGTGCAAAACGCCATCGCCTTTCTGGAGGACGAGGGCTGTTTCACGCTGACCCGCTGCGGCAAGCTCGGCACTGTGCTCGAGCGCGTCGACCGCGAGGCGCTCTACGGCCTCACGGGCTGGAACCCCATCGTCGGGGCGATGCCGGTGCCGTTTAACGAGAGCTTCCGCACGCTCGCCTCGGCGCTGCACGCGGAGTGCGCGAAGCTGCCGGTCGAGACCTCGGTCATCTACGCCTCCGGCGCGCGCGTGCGCCGCTCGATGCTCAAAAAGGATTTTCTCGACTACACTGTCACATCCCTCGCCGCCGCCCGGCAGATCGCGGCGGAGGACGAGGCGCTGGAAATTCTGTTTGAGCTGCCGGACTGCCGCTACGAGGAGCCCTACGGCCTGCTGTTTCTCGACCAGAGCGAAACCGAGATCCGCGACGGCATGCGCGTTGGCATCGACCCCGACACGATCGACCAGACGGCGCTGACACAGGCCATCTGCCGGGGCAAGGCCGTTGAGCTCGTGCCGATGCCCTTTGAGGGCACGATCGAGACGCTGCACGAGGGGCGCATCGACTGCACGGTCATCCGACGCGAAAAGTGGCTGGAGGAAAATCTCCGTCTCTCGCTGCGGCCCATCCCCGAGACGGACTACCCCGCCGAGGACACGACCATCCCCGCCATCCTCATCAACCGCGAGAACTACGGCATCCGGCCCTTCCTCGAAAAGCACCTCTCGCCCGCCGGCATCGCGGAGGCGCAAAAGCGCGCGCGGGAGCTCCAGTCGCGCTACTCCTTCTGAAAAAAGCCGCGGCAAAGCCAAATGCTTTGCCGCGGCTCAATTTTTTTTCACGCCATGTCCGGCGCGGGGGCGGGGTCGGTACGGCGCTTCATGCGGTACATCTGCTGGTCGGCGCGGAACATGGTGTTGTGCAGGTCCTTGTCGAGCAGCGCGTTGAAATACGCGTAGCCGATCGAGACGGAAAAATCGAAGGGCAGATCAGCGTCGGCCTCCGCGACCGCGGCGAGGAAGCGCTCGCAGAACAGCTTCGTCTCCACCGGGGCGCAGCCCTCAAGCACACAGGTGAATTCGTCCCCGCCCGTGCGGCAGCACAGCGCGTTTTTTGCGAAGACCTCCTGCATGTAGCTCGCGGTCATGCAGATTGCATGGTCGCCCGTCTGGTGACCGCAGCTGTCGTTGATGCGCTTGAGCCGGTCAACATCGCAGACGATCACGGCGAGCGACTCCTTCTCGCCGGGGGGCAGAGCCTCGCGCGCGTCGAACCATTCGCGCAGCGCAGCGCGGTTGGCCAGCCCCGTGAGCGGGTCCGTCGCCGCAAGCTGGCGGAAGTAGGCCGCTTTTTTCGCGAGCGCGAGGTTTTTGAAGACCATGCGGAGCTCGTAAATTGAGACGGACACCGTGAAGGCGATGAGGCCCAAATTCAAAAACCTGCCGAGGTGCGTGCCGTTGGCGAGGTAGAAGTACGCAAGCTCACAGACGGCGGCGGCCGCGACGAGCGACATGCTCAAAAGCAGATAGCGCAGCTCGCGGTTGTGGAAGTGCAGCGTTTCGAGCAGCGTTTCGGCGACGAGGGAGAGCATCACGACCGCGAGCAGAACATGGCAGATGCGGACCGACTCGTAAAAATCACAGATCTGCGCGAGCTGCAGCACGGCGCTGACGACCGCCTCTACAGTCAGCGCGCACAGCAGCACGAGATTGTAGCGCCGGAAGCGCCGGCCGGCGACCGAGAGATAATAGACCAGCAGTGCGATCGCGCCCATGCGCATCGCCATGAAGGACAAAACAGTGCCGAAGGTCATGTTGCCGGTGACGAACTGGAGCATGCCGCTCTCCGAAAGCTCCCACGCGCCGATCCAGAACATCAGCTTGCCGATGTAGATGCAGCTCACCGCGATCAGAGAATGTTTTCTGCCGAAGAGGTAGAGCAGGCAAAAAAACAGTCCGAGGAGCATCATGACGATGGCGATGATGAAATTCCCGAGACACTCGCGCAGTATTGCAAAGAGGATCGAGGCCTTCGTGCCGAGATAGACGGTGCCGGTGGCCTGCTGATAATCGGGATAGGCGGAGGTGATCTCCATCGTGATCGTCTTTCCGGCGCAGTCGTCCGGCAGACGCTGCAGCAGCCAGAAGGAGCCGCTGGTCTTGTCGAAGTGCCGCGCGAGCAGCCAAGGATCGTCCGTGTCGACGACGCGCTCGTCGCCGACATAGATCCGGTAGTGCTGAAAGACGCTGTATTTCGCGATGCTGTTAATGCGCACACCGCTGTTTTCGGGAATGGTGTTCGTCAGACGGATGCCGCCCGGGATGTTCGGGGCGAGCGCGGTCGGAAAGGTGACCTCCTGCACGCTGCCGTCGACGGCCTCGTACTTCCAGCCGCTCGAAAAATTCAGCGCGGCTTCGTTGTCGAACTGTTCGTTGAGATGGGGCAGGAACAGCGCATAGACGATGAGCGCGAGGGAGAGCAGGGATGCGATCAGAAGCAGGTTGCGCACGGTGACGCCGGCGTTAGGAACAGTCATAAGGAAATACCTCGTCCGTTCGTTCTGTTTATTTGCACTCCTGCGGCGCTTTGGCGGCGCGGGAGCAGGAATCATTATTTCTTGCCGAGGCCGAAGGGCCGGCGCACGGCGATGGCGCGCTGAGGGCAAAGCTCCTGACAGCAGAAGCAGCGGATGCATTTTTTGTAATCCCAGACCGGGACGTGGTCCTTGCCGTTGGCGAAGGTGACGGCCCCGCCCTCGACGGGGCAGGTCTCAACGCAGACGCCGCAGCGGACGCACTTGTCGGGCTGGAGCACCGGCTTTGAGAGCGCGGGCGACAAAACGTCCCCCATGAGCTCCATGGCCTTCGGCCGGTTTGGGCCGCGATAGACCCGGAAGGCCGGGTTGCCGTATTTTTCGACGAGCGCCGACAGGCTCGTTTCGCCGTCCGGCGTCAGCAGGCGAATGTTTTCCTCGCGCCAGGTGCCGAGGCCGCCGCGCTCGCCGAGCGTGTTCGTCGCCACGAGCTTCGGGTCGAGATGGATGAGCCGGCAGAAGACGCTGTCGAGCGCGACCGGGTCGCGGGAGAAGAGCAGCACGCCCATCTTGACCGGGTCGCCGGAGGCGGGGCCATTGCCCTCCATCGCGACGATGCCGTCCATGACGAAAAGGCGCGGTCTGACATAGAGGTTGAGGTCCACGAGCATCGCCGCAAAGCGGTCGTAGCCCGGATATTTCACATGTCCGGCGGTTTTGTTCCGGCCCTGGATGAAGCCGTAGCTGTTTTTGACGGCGCCGGTCACGCGCATCATCGCGTGCGTTTTCATCTTGCAAACGCTCACAACGGCGTCCGCGTCCGCCACGGCGCGGGCAAGCTGAAATTCCTTCGCGACGCGGCCCGACGGATTGCTGATATGCACACTGCCGGAAAAGTCGCCCTCCGGCACGCCGAATTCGGCCTCGATGTCCGTGAGTCCGGAGAGCTTCGCCGCCCGGTCCGGCGCCATGGAGGCCGGAGAGTCGCCGCAGACGAGATTTTTTCGGTTTGTATTCTGCAAATAGGAGATAACACCGGCGAGAACGGCGGGGTGTGTCGTGATCGCCTTGTCGGGGTCGGCTCCACGCAGAAGGTTCGGTTTGAGCAGGAGCTTTTCTCCGGCGTCCGCACAGGGGCCGGCCG
>JAKOSQ010000357.1 GCA_029777215.1 Bacillota bacterium | reverse complement strand
TGAAAACCAAATGGAAAACTATCTGATGCTGGACAAAGGAGCTGTGCAATGAGAGACGATGTCACCGCAGAAATCGACAAAAGGATCGTCAAGCTTTACCGGGGCGACGGAGAGGCGCTTCCCGTCGTCTACTCCAACGACTACGCCGAGAGCGGCGAAGCCGTGCTGGGGCGCTGCGCGGATCTGGGCTGCCCGCCGTTTCACCTCGTCACGGTCTCAAAGCTCGGCTGGGACAGGAATTTGTCGCCGTGGACCTCGGCGCCGGTAGTGTCGAAAAACGACCACTTTGACGGAAACGCGCCGGAATATTTAAAATGGTATCTCGGAAACGTCGTCCCCTTTGCCGAAGAAACGCTGGAACTCAAAGATCCGGTCTCCTATATCGCGGGTTATTCCATGGCGGGCCTCTTCGCGCTGTGGAGCCTGTACGAAACGGACTTTTTCCGCGGCGCGGTCTGCGCCTCCGGCTCGCTGTGGTATCCGGGCTTTTGCGAATTTGCGCTCAGCCACGCCTTCCGGCGGGTGCCGGACGGGGTCTATCTCTCCCTCGGGGACCGGGAGAATATCTCCAAAAATCCGGCGCTGCAAAAGACGGAAGCTGTGTTCCGCACGCTGAACGAGCAGTACGCGCGCGGCGGCCTTGCCGCGATTTTTGAGCTGAATCCGGGCAACCACTACCGGGATACGGACCTGCGCATGGCAAAGGGCATCCGCTGGCTTCTGACCCGGTGAGGGAGGAACGCCCTGCGGGAGCTGGAGGAGGACGGCTTTATCCAGCGCATCCAGTTCAACGAAATTCCGCCACATGGGGAAAACTTCTTCACCCCGAAGGGCGAGGACCTGATGCCGATTTTCTAAGAGATCATGAAGTGGGGGCTTTAAGCACGAAAACGACTGCGTTCACGCGCGGTGTGGCAAGAGCCCGTCCGGCACGGCTGATGCGAAAAAGGATCGCAGATGATTTTTCATCTGCGATCCCTTTTTCTGCCGATATTCATGCGGCGCGGTCCGCGCCGGCTGTTCAGGCGATGTCCTTTTCGAACTGGGCGATAATCCTTGTCAGTTCCTTGTCGGAGAGACTCTTTTTCGCGAGCAGCGCCTGTGCGACGGCGTCGAGCAGCTCGCGGTTGCCCTGCAGCATGTGCAGGGTGTCGTCGTAGAGCTGCGAGGCGAGAAGCTTCGCGTCGTCGATGGAAATTTTGTTGTCGTCGAGCGTGCCCGTGAAGGCGGATACGTTGAGCAGGTTGTCGCCCATGCCGAAGATGTTGAAATAGTTGCGCAGCAGGATCGAGGCGTTTTGCAGGTCGCTCGAGGCCCCGGTCGTGATGTCGTCCTTGTTGCCGAAGAAGCACTCCTCGGCGGCGCGGCCCGCGTAACAAACACGAATCTCGTTTTTCATTTCGGACTTCGAGGTGAAAGCGCGCTCCTCCGCCGCGTGGTGGAAGGTGACGCCGCCCGCGCCGGAGGTCGAGCCGACGATCGTGACGGAGGGGACGATGTTCGTTGTCAGCAGCTTTGTCGCGATGGCGTGGCCCGCCTCGTGATAGGCAACGATTTTGAGGTCCTTCTGGTTCGTTACGGACTTCTTTTCGCCGTTCATCAGCACCTGGAACAGGGCCTCGTCGATGTCCTTCTGCGCGAGGATACGGCGCTTTTCGGACGCGGCATGGATGGCGGCCTCGTTAATGACGGTCGCGATGAAGGACCCGGAGCGGCCCTCGGTCATAAGCGCGAGGTTCTCGAGGCTCACGTCCTCCGCGATCTTTTTCTTGCTGAAATAATATTTGATGATCGCGCGGCGATCCTCGAGGTCCGGGTTCGGGATCGCAATGACGCGGTCGAAGCGGCCGGGACGCTTGAGGGCGCTGTCGAGCGAGTCGACGTCGTTCGTCGCGGCGACCGTGAGGATGCCCTTGTTTTTGACGGAGCCTACCTCGGTGAGCAGGGCGTTGATGGTCTGGCGGCGCTCGTCGTGCATCTGACCGTTTCTCTGGGTGCCGACGGCGTCGATCTCGTCGATGAAGACGATGCAGGGCGCGGCCTTGCGGGCGTCCTCATAGAGACTGCGGATGTTGCGCGAACCCTGGCCGACGTAGAGCTCGATGAACTCCGACGCGCTCACGGAGAAGAAGCTGACGCCCGCTTCGTTCGCGAGCGCGCGGGCAAACAGCGTTTTGCCCGTTCCCGGAGGACCGTAGAGCAGTACGCCGGAGGGCAGCTTTGCGCCCGCTTCCTCAAGAATTTCGGGGTTTGACAGGCACTGGACAAGGTATTTCATCGAATCCTTCGTCTTGTCGTAGCCCGCGATATCGGCAAAGGTCACGGTGTCGTTGGGGTTGCCCTTGGGTTCCGCGTGAAGGGACGGGATGACAAGGTTTGATTTGGACACGATCTTGGCGATCGCAGCGTTCGGCTGCTTGTTGTTGCCCTTGCCCCAGACCGGCGGCTGGAGGCTGTCGCGCCCCTGCTCCGCGCCGGGCAAAATGAAGAAGATGACGCCGAAAACGGCCGCCGCCCCTGCCGTGAGCCAGAGCGGATGCTCCGGCGGATAGGGCGAGAGCTTCAAAAACGCATACATGAAAAGGCCGGTGGTCCCGATCGTCAGGAGCGCCGCGATCCATGCGGGAAATAACCTCTTATAATTTTTCATAATGAACATGCAGGACTTCTCTGGGAGCCTGTTCCTCCTTTCTGACTTGTTCTGTTTGATTTCGGATTATAGCACGCAACTTACAAAATGCAACAGCACTTTTCGTTGAATATAACGAATTTACACATTTCCGCAAATCTGACTAACACTGACCTTGCGGTTTATGACAGTCTGGCCGGACTGTCGTTCTTTTTTTGTCCGAACAGGGAAACAGCGCCGCACATCCGTCGATGCGCAGCGCTGTTCCCTGTTCGGCAGCATCG
>JAKOSQ010000356.1 GCA_029777215.1 Bacillota bacterium | reverse complement strand
CGTTTCCCGCAAGCGGAAAACTGCGCAAACGGATTCCCGGCTCCTTTCCCCGCAAGGTCTTCCGACCATGCGGGGGCCCGTGCCGGAAAACCTTATCGCTCCGTTTCCCGCAAGCGGAAAACTGCGCAAACGGATTCCCGGCTCCTTTCCCCGCAAGGTCTTCCGACCTTGCGGGGGCCCGTGCCGGAAAACCTTATCGCTTCATTTCAACAAAAAACACGCGTGCCGCGTGCCGCCGGCCCAGCCGGTCCCACACGCGGCACATTGTCAATTTGCCATAAAACCGCGCCTCTTGTCTGGCACGTTCGGTACAAATTAGACAAACGATTTCGAATGTCCAAAATTCACGCAATGTTTCAGCCGTGTCCAAAATTGAAGCACACGGGGAGTTCTGACTGTACCCAAGGGCGTGGGCATCCGATATAATAAAAACTGTAAAAGGGCAGACCGCCGCGAAAAAAATGTGTGCACGCAGCGGTCCGAGATGATTTTTTGAGGAGGAGTTTTTGTGTATTACAGCAGCGGTAACTATGAGGCATTTGCGACCCCCGAGAAACCCGAGGGCATTGAAAAGAAATCCGCATATATTGTCGGCACCGGCCTCGGCGGCCTGGCAGCGGCCATTTTCCTAATCCGCGACGCCCAGATGCCCGGCGACCACATCACCCTTTTTGAGCATCTTCCGCTGGCCGGCGGCTCCTGCGACGGCATTTATGATGCCAGAAAGGGCTTCATCATGCGCGGCGGCCGCGAGATGGACAACCACTTCGAGTGCATGTGGGACCTGTTCAAGTCCGTTCCCTCCATCGTCAACCCCGGAGAGACAATTTTCTCCGAATACTATAAGCTCAACAAGCATGACCCGAACTTCTCCCTCTGCCGCGTCACGGAAAACCGCGGCGAGGACGCGCATACGGACCGCAAGTACGGCCTCACGTCCGGCGCGGCCATGCAGCTTTTGAAGCTCTTCATGACCCCGAACAAGGACCTTGAGGACGCCACAATCGACGACGTGTTCGACGACGAGTTCTACGACACGAACTTCTGGATTTACTGGCAGACGATGTTCGCGTTTGAGAAATGGCACTCCGCACTCGAGATGAAGCTCTATCTGCAGCGCTACATCCACCACATCGACGGCCTGCCCGATCTGTCCGCACTGCGTTTCACCCGTTACAACCAGTATGAGTCCATGATCCAGCCGATGTGCAAGTACATAACCGACCACGGCGGCAAGATTGAATTCGACACCACGGTCACGAACGTCGTCTGCGACTGCAAGCCCGAAAGAAAGGTCGCAAAGAAGATCGAGTACACCCAGGGCGGCAAGAAAAAGACCATCGATCTCACGGAAAACGACCTCGTCTTCATCACCAACGGCGCACAGGGCGACTGCTCCGTCTACGGCGACCAGAACACCGCGCCAGTCGTCACCATCAAAAACGGCGAGAGCCCGTCCTGCCAGATGTGGACCGCCATCGCCAAGCAGGACCCGGCCTTCGGCCACCCCGAGAAGTTCTTCAAGGACATCAAGGAGACGAGCTGGGAATCCTGGACCGTCGACACCGCCAACAAGCAGATCCTCGACCGCATTCAGGAAATCTGCAAGCGCGATCCGCTCTCCGGCAATGTCGTCACCGGCGGCATCATCACCTGCAAGGGCTCGAGCTGGCTCGTCAGCTGGACGATCAACCGCCAGGGCCAGTTCCAGGAACAGCCGAAGGATCACTGCCTGATCTGGGTCTACGGCCTGAACTGCTGGGACGACAAGGGCGATTTCGTCAAGAAGAATATGTGCGACTGCACCGGTGCAGAGCTCTGCGAGGAGTGGCTGTATCACATCGGCATCCCCGACGGGGATATCGAACGGCTCGCCACCAAGGAGTGCAACACGACGCCGTGCATGATGCCTTACGTCACCACGTTCTTTGAGCCGCGCGCCGAGGGCGACCGCCCGAAGGTCGTGCCGGACGGCAGCGTCAACATCGGCTTCCTCGGCCAGTTCGCGGACACGCCGCGTGACACCGTTTTCACCACCGAATATTCCATCCGCACCGGCATGGAAGCAGTATATACGCTCTGCAACGTCGACCGCGGCGTGCCGGAGGTCTGGGCCAGCGTCTATGACGTGCGCGACCTGCTGTACGCGACGAGCAAGCTGCTCGACGGCCAGAAGCCGCTCGAGTTCCTGCTGCCGACCATCGCCCCGATCCTTGGCATCGTCAAGGAGAAGGTCGACAACAACGTCGTCACCGAGCTGCTCAAGAAGTACGACATCGTCTGATCTGCGCATTCTTTCCGCGGGGCGGCCCGGGAGCCGCGCGCCGTCGTAGGCCGTGCATTCCCTGCCTCCGGTAAGTCCCGAAAGCGCAGTCCCCATCGGAAAAAAAAAGATCCGTCCCGCATCTGCGGGACGGATCTTTTCAGTCTGTCGGGAAAGCCTGACAAGGCTTTTCCTATCGGGCCGATGGCCTGCCGGGGCCAGTGGCCGCGCTTATTTCTTTGCTTCCGCGCTGGCCTCGGCGCTGGCGGCGGGAGTCTGCGAGGCGGCGGCGCTCGTCTGCGCGCCGGAGGGTGCCGGGGTCGCCGAGACGACCTCGCCTTTTGTGATCGTGGCGGTCGAGGCGGGCTGCTTGAGGATCGTGATCACGACACGGCGGTTCTGCGCCTTGTGCTCGGCAGAGTCATTTGCCGCTACGGGGCGGTACTCGCCGTAGCCGATGGCCGCCATGGAGTCCGGCGGCAGGCCACTGCGCACAAGCTCGCGCCAGACGTTGCCGGCACGGTCGCTGCTCAGCGCGAGGTTGTCGGGATACTTCGCGGTGCTGATCGGGTCCGTGTCCGTGTGGCCCTCGACGAGTATGTAGGAGTAGTTGAGCCCGTAGAGCAGCCCGCCGATGTTGTCGATGAGGCCGAGCGCGTCCGCGCTCAGAACGGCGCTGCCGGATGGGAAGAGGACCGTGTCCTTGAAGGAGATGACGATGCCGGTGTCGTCGAGCTTGGCGGCAACCTTGTCAGTGAGGTTCTGGTCCTTGATGAGCTTCGTGACCTCCTGGTAGAACTGGCCGTATTCGTCGACAGTCCAGTAGGCGTCCGCCCCCGTGCCGCCGGCGCCGGTGCCTGTGCCGCTGCCCTGCGCGCCGGTCCCCGCGCCGGAGTCGGTGCCCGCGCTGGAGGCGGTTCCCGCGGCGTTGGACGCGGAGGAGCCGCTGAAGCCCTGCTGCAGAGAGCTCGAGACGGCCGCCGCTTTTTTCGCGTTGAGCTGGCTCATGGAAAAGAGAATGATGAACAAAATCAAAAGCAGGTTCATCAGATCGGAGTAGGTGAGCAGCCAGCGTTCACTTGTATCTTTTTCAAGTTTGACTTTCGCCATTTTTGTACCTCGCTTTTACGGAAGGAGGATGCTTATTTGCCGCCCTCGCCGCCCTTGCTCTCGGTGTCGATGCCCTTCGAGTTTTCGGGGCCGCACATGGCGATGAGGTATTCCTTGATACGGGACGGATATTCGCCGGCCTGGATGGAGAGCAGGCCTTCAATGAGGATGCGGTTGTAGTTTTCCTGTTCCTCGGCGAGCGCCTTGATGGTGGACGCGATGGGGAGCCACAGGAGGTTTGCCGAGCCGACGCCGTACATCGTGGCGATGAATGCCGTCGCGATCTTGCCGCCGAGGGAGTCCATGTCGCTGCCGGACATGCTTCGCAGAATGGAGACCATGCCCATGACGGTACCCAAAACGCCGCAGGTCGGCGCCGCGCCGCCCATGCCCTCAAAGACCTTCGCGCCCTCCTCATAATCGGCGAGCTGGGCGTCGCTCTCGGCGTAAAGGTTCTGCCTGAGGCGCTCCGGACTGATGCCGTCCGCTATGTACGCAAGACCCTTTTTGAGGATCGGATTTTCGTATTTGCCGGCCTCGGTCTCCAGCGCGAGCAGACCGTCGCGCCTCGCGACGACCGACACATCCATGATGATGTCGATGAGCTCAGCGAAGTTCTGCTTCTGGCCCTTGATGACGAGCTTGATCGCGGCGGGAACTTTTTTCAGCCGGCTTATGGGGTTGCCCATGAGCATGATGCCGAAGGTGCCGCCGAAAACGATGCAGGCGGCCGAAGGCTTGAGCAGCGCGGCCAGGACGCCTTCGTCTAAGACATAGCCCGCGACGACGCCGCCAAAGCCGAGGACAAGTCCGATCAGTAGTGTGATGTTCATTCTCTCTTTAACCCCCACGATTATTGGAAACGAACGAGAAAGTCTTGCTTATATTATATTCTCTGGAACGGATGATTTACAACCGTATTTCTTATCTTTTTTCCTTTTTCGGCCGTAACGGCCCACTTTTTCCCCTTACAAAAAGGATATGGGAGCAAAAATGCTCCCACATCCGCAAAACTGCACTTTTTTCAAAGGATTCCGACGTTAATGATCTGCAGCCCGTAGCCGCCCTCGAGATGCAGCGCGGCGCTGCCGCAGTGCGCGCAGACGTATTCGGGGCTCAGCGCGGCGTACTCGGTGCGCTCACCGCATTTGCGGCAGGTGAAGACCGCCGGGTCGTCCTCGATGACGATCTCGGCGCCCTCGGCGGCCGTGCCCTTCGAGAGAACGTCGAAAAAAGACTGGACATAGCTTGCAGCGATGCCGGACATCACGCCAATCTTCAGCGTGATCTTCGTCACCCTCGTGCCGCCGTGCTGCTGACAGACCGCGAGAGAGCGGTCGAGCACGTCGGTCATGATACCGAGCTCATGCACGGCTCAGGCGTTCTGCTGCGCCTTGAGGGCCTTGACATCCAGCGGAGCGAGGACCGACGGGTCGACGAGCTCGAGATGGATCGCATCGCTCTTGCAGAAGGTCTCGCAGGCCTGGCAGCCGCGGCAGAGGTCTTCGTTGACCGTGACCTTGTTCTGACCGTCGCGGTAGATGGCGAGGAAGTTGCAGTGCTTTTCGCACAGGCCGCAGTTGACGCACTTGTCGTAGTCGATCTTGGCGATAAAGCCGGAGCCGCACATCATCGGAGCGGTGAGGTAGTTCTGGCTCAGCAGCGCGGTGCAGCAGCACGGGCAGCAGTTGCAGATGGAGTAGAGACGGCCGGCCAGCGCGTCCTTGAAGAAGGCAGCGTGGACGTTGCCGCGCTCGTGGCAGTCGTGGAGGATCTGCAGAGCCTCGTCCTGCGTGATCAGACGGCCGTTGACGTAGCGGTCGCGGTCAAGCGCCCAGGAGACCCACGGCTCACCGATGAGGAGGCAGACGTCAACAGGCTTGCAGCCCTTTTCGCCGCGCATCGTACGGCAGACGCAATCGATGACCGCAATGCGGTCCGGGCTGTCGATGATCGCGTCGCGCGCGACCTCGTAGGGGACGATGGTCTTCGGCAGCGTGCCAAGATCGAGGTCCTCGGTGAGGGTGACGAGCTGCTCGGCGTCCGAAAGACGGAGGACCTTGGCGTGGTAGGTGTTCGTCATGACGGAAGCAACGTTGCGGTTGCACTCGTTGACGGCGCACTTGACGAGCTCTTCAACGATTTCGTTTTCAATGCCGCCCGGCTTCTTGAGATCGTCCGGCTCAGGCAGGTAGTTGTTGAACGAAGATCTCATGTAATAGATGTAAAGGGGGATGTAGCCCATGTAGAGCTGTGCGTGCATGAGTCTGGCAAAGCCCTCTTCGGTGCGGGGGAAGGCTTTGGCCAGCGCACGCTGAGTTTTCTTTCTCTGTTCGGGATCGGGATTGTACATAATGCGTCTCCTTATCATTTGCTGAAATTTTAACAGATACCGGCATAGCCCGGATCATGCCGGATTTCTCGTCAGATAAATGCATTATAATGCGGCGCCCCTTGAAAAGCAAGGGCCAAAAGCCGGGGATGGTTTCATAATCGGGCAAATATGGGACCTGCCGGATGATACATTTTTGGAGCGATAACGGCACGTCTCGTGTCTGAAACGTGCCGTTATCGGCGCAGGAGACGCACGCCCGGACGGCACGCGTCAGCCCGGGGAATGCAAAAAAGCGGCGCGGCGGGACCGCGTATGTAAATAGTGCAAACAAACGTGCGATATTCTTATAAATATTTAACAAAAGAGCATGCGACATCTTGCATTGGCACACCTTTTGCTTGTATAATGCATTAGTGAGTTCTCTGCGACGATGGAGAACCCGGTCTCTAATTTCATCATGAAAGGACAAGGATTATGGAATACACTAAGGTCAAGTACGCAGTATCTGAAAGAGTCGCAACCATCTCCATGGATAGCCCCGCAAACATGAACGCATTCGATGAGGTCATGCTCGATGAGCTTTGCGATGCGCTTGCCAAGGCTGACGCCGACAAGGACGTCAAGGCTGTTATCATCAACAGCACCAACACCGATAAGTTCCCGAGCCCGGCATTCTCCGCCGGCGGCGACGTCAAGGCTATGTATGACGGCATGAAGAACAACGCCAAGGACCTGTTCGTTCAGGAATTCGGCAAGTCTATTGCCAAGATGGCAAACGTCACCAAGGCCATCAAGCAGCTCTCCAAGCCTGTTGTCGGCGCTGTTCAGGGCGCATGCGCTGGCGCTGGTGTCGGCGTTGCTCTTGCCTGCGACTACGTTATGGCTACCGAGACTTCCGTCTTCATGACGGCTTTCTCCAAGCTCGGCCTGGTTCCGGATGCCGGCGGCATCTACCTCCTGACCCGCGCTGTTGGCCTCAACAAGGCTATTGAACTCGCTATGGACGGCGGCCAGATGGTCTTCGCAGACGACGCCAAGGCTCTTGGCATGGTCACCGAAGTCATCGAGGACGACGATGCGTTTGCAGAAGCTGTTATGAAGCGCGCAAAGAAGTTCACCTTTGGCCCGCTCAATTCCTACACCTACATCAAGAAGCTCGTCTGGGAGTCCGAATTCAAGGGCTTCGAAGAGTACGTCAAGAAAGAGGTCGAGGCTCAGATGGCCTGCGGCGCTTCCGACGATTTCTTCGAGGGCGTTTCCGCATTCTGCGAAAAGAGAAGAGCAAACTTTGCCTAAGCACTCTGAACCGGCGGCCTGACCGCGCGATTCTAAAAACCGCCCAGGTTACTGACAATTACCGCCCGACCCGGCGCCGCCCCCAAAGCGGCGCCGTCTCGGCGGCCGAGAAGAGAAGCTGTCAGATATGGGCGTGCGGAATTTTAGGTTGATTTAAAAGTTCTGCTTTTAAATGACCGGTGTAAACAGTAAATCTCACGTGGACAAAGTCCCGCGTCGATTTAAAAAAGCAAAAGGAGAGAAGCTATCTCATGTATAAAAACATTAACAAAGCCGTCGTCTTTGGCGCCGGCACGATGGGCGCTTCCATCGCTGCACTGCTCGCGAGCGTAGGCGTAGAAACCGTTATGCTCGACATCGTCCCGCCGAAGGGACTCAACGACGACGAAATCGCCAAGGGCTATACCACCGATACTTACGAGTACCGCAACCGTTTCACCCTCGCCGGCCTCGACAGAATCAAAAAGCCGAAGAACATGCTCCTTTACAGCAAGGGCGCGATCAAGAACATCCGCATCGGCAACACCACCGACAACATGGACGAAGTCTCCACGGCTGACTGGATCATCGAAGCGGTTTCCGAGCGCATCGATATCAAACAGAGCGTGCTTTCCAACATCGCCAAGTATCGCAAGGGCGATGCGATCGTTTCCTCCAACACCTCCGGCGTTTCCGTCACGAAGATCGTTGATGGTCTCGATCCCGAGCTGCAGAAATACTTCATGGGCACCCACTTCTTCAACCCCCCGCGCTGGATGGCTCTCTTTGAGATGATCGCCACCAAGTGGACGGACAAGGATGCTTATGACCGCATGCAGTACTTTGCTGAGAACTCCCTCGGCAAGGTCGTTGTCAATGCGAAGGACACACCGAACTTCGTTGGCAACCGTATCGGCGTTTTCGCAGCTGTCTCCGCTCTGCGTCTGGCTGAGAAGTACGACTATGACATCCCGACCATCGACCTGCTGACCGGCCCGATCATGGCTCACCCGAAGTCTGCTACCTGCAAGACGATCGATATCGTCGGCGTCGACATCCTCAACGCCGTTGCCGGCAACGTTCTCGCCGCTTCCAGCGATCCGCGCGAGAAGGTCGAGTACGATCCTCCTGAGTTCCTCAAGCAGATGATCGAAGACGGCAACATCGGCGACAAGGTCAAGCACGGCTTCTACAAGAAGGACATCGTCGACGGCAAGAAGGTCCTCTTCTGCTATGATCCGAAGACGAAGACCTACATCCAGAAGAAGGCTGACGACGTTCCCTCCATCGCTGAAGCAAAGGCAGCCGACAACAAGTATGCCTACATGACCTACGGCGACACCAAGGAACAGAAGTTCACCTATGAATT
>JAKOSQ010000355.1 GCA_029777215.1 Bacillota bacterium | reverse complement strand
TCTCGCGGAGCATATCCAGAATTTCATAGCGGTAAAAGACGATGATGGCGATGAGCGTTGCGAAGTGCAGCAGCACATCGAAGAACATGTCGACCTCCCCGAGGCCGAAAAAGCGCTGGAATACGGCCAGATGGCCGGAGCTGGAAACGGGCAGGAACTCGGTCACGCCCTGCAGGGCGCCCAAAAGGGCGGCAAACCAAATTTTCATTGTTATCCTCCATGGTCACGGTCCCCTGCGGGACCGGTGGGTTTTGCCGGGACGGCGCTCAGCTCACCTCGGCCGGCTTTTTCTTTTTGGAGCGGGAACGGTGGCGGCGCGGCGGATGGGACTTCGACTTGTAGAAGTCCTCCATCTCCCTGTCCGCCTTGTACATGATGCGGTTGACGGTAAAGGTTCCGTCCTCGGCGGCTTTGAACTTGAGGCGGACGAGGAAGCTGCCGTCCCCGGCGCATTTGCCGAGAGACATGTAGCGGCGGTCGCCCTGATTGATCCAGCGGGCGCAGGCGAGCTTTTCGCCGCAGACAGGGCAGACGGGCTGGGAAAGCTCGGCGTCCGCGAAAGCGTCCATCTTTTCAAAATAGCCTGTGAAGGCGCGGTGCTCCACGGCGTCCGGCGGGGTATTCTCCCCTTCCTCGTGCCCGGCTGCGCAGGCGCGGGTCGCGAGAATGCGCGAGGCGTCGTCGTATTGTCGGAGCCCCTCCATGAGGTCGAGCTTCGCGCAGACGAGGGCCGTGTTGTAGGCGTCGCCCAGCGCGTCGTGCGCGACGCGGGTCTGTTCGATTTCAAAGTGCTCCATCGCGATCGACAGGCCAGTCTGGCTGCGTCCCGCGTCCGTCTGGATGTTGTAGATGGTCTGGAGATTGATCCAGCGGTCGATCCAGTCCCAGTCGAGGTCGTGGATGATGATGTTCTGCTCCATGATCGACTGGTCGTCGCTGCCCCAGGTGAGGAAGGTGACGTCCTCGCCGCAGAAGGCGCGGAACTGCTCGAAGGCCTCCTTGAAGCCGATGCCGTGCTCGAGCCGCTCCTTGTCGAAGCCGGTGAGCTTTTCTACCTTATAGTGCATGCGCCGGAAATAGACCGGCTTGACGTCGACCTGAAATTCTTCTCCCGGCTGCAGATCGTCCGTGAGCTTCACAGCACCGATCTGAATGATCTCCCCACGCAGATGGATCGGCAGCTTGTTGAAGACCGCTGCCTGAGCGGACATGGCCTGATTCCACTCCATGTCCATAACGACGAATGCCATTAACGGAATCATTCCCTTCAGATATGATCGGAAAGGGGGCCGCGCCCCCGTATTCGTAAAACGGAGCGCCCGCCGGCGGCAGGCGATGAATTCACAGTTTGTTATTCTATCATAAAATTTGGCGCTTGGACAGTCCTTTTCCCTGCAAGGAGGATTTTTTTTTCGGGGCCACCGCCCGGACTTGACGTTTTGCGCGCAAACGCATACTATGACAGGAGTTCTTTTTCGGAGGCAGAAATGAAAGCACTCGATCTCACACCCGTGCGCGAGCCGCAGAAGATCAGCAGCTACTTAAAGCGCGAGTGGAAAACACTCCTGCTCGTGACGCTCACGGGCCTCGCCTTTGACGGCAGCATGTCCTACGCCGCCGTCCTGCAGGGCCGGCTCATCGACGCCGTGGCGTCGAAGGCGGCGCTCGCCGTCGTCGGGCAAAAGGCACTGACCTTTTTGCTCGTCGTCGCCGTCATCCAGACCTGCCGGGCGCTCAAGCGTTATTTTGTCCGGCTCTTTGCCAACGGCACCGGCGCGCGCATGCGCCGCATGCTCTATAACAGCGTCTTTTCGCAGGACGTCACCGCCCTTTCCGGCGCGTCTGCGGGCGAGCTCATGAACCGCGCGGTCGGCGACGTCGACATCTGTGTCGAGGGCATGCGCAAGGTGACGACGGAGATTTTCGACACCGGCGTTCTGATGGCGTCCTACCTCATCACCATGTTCAGCTACGATGTCAAAACAACGCTTCTCACCTGCATGTTCATCCCGGTGGCCATGTTCATCGCCGAAAAGCTCAAGACCATCATCGAAAACGCGACGAAGCTCGCCCGCGCGCAAAACGGCGCAGTGTCCGCGACGACGCTCTCAAACGTCGAAAACGCGCTGCTCTACCGCGTCAACAGCGCCTATGAGCGCCGGCTCGCTGAATATGAAGCCGAGCTCACCGACCTTGAAAAGAAGAACGTCCGCGCGGACGTTTTGGAAAACTCGATGCAGCCGGTCTATAACGCCATCGCCCTTTTGGGCATCGTCGCGATCCTCACGCGCGGCGGCGGCCTCGTCATCGCGGGAACGTGGACCATCGGCGATTTCACGGCGTTCACGGCCATCTTCATCGCCCTCGCAACGAAGGCGAGCAAGGCGGCAAAGCTCTTTAATTCCTATCAAAAAGCCGCCGTCTCCTGGCAGCGCATCAAACCGCAAATTCAACCCCACACGCTGCCGGACGAGACGGACCGCTTCCCGGACGCGCCCGCCGCGCTCGAAGTCCGGGACCTCGCCTTCGCCTACCCCGGCGCGAATGAGGCCGCGATCTCCGGCGTCAGCTTCTCTGCAATGGCCGGAGAGCTCATCGGTGTGACCGGCGCGGTCGCGAGCGGGAAGACCGCCCTCGGCTACGCGCTCACGGGGGCCCTCCCCTGTTCCGGCTCTGTCACGCTCTGCGGCACGCCGCTGCGGGACTTCACGCCCTGCGAGCGCAGCCGCCGCGTGGCCTACATGGGCCACGACCCGCAGCTTCTCTCCGACAGCATCTATGAAAACGTCACGCTCGGTGAGGACGGCGACATCTCCGAAATTTTGAGTCTCGTCTGCTTTGACGCGGACCTCGCGGCAATGCCCGGGGGCGTAAACACCCGCATCGGTGCGGGCGGCGTGCGTCTGTCCGGCGGGCAGCGGGACCGCGTCGCGCTCGCTCGGACGCTCTGCCGTCCGAGCCGCCTCGTCATCCTCGACGACCCCTTCTCCGCCGTCGACATGGACACGGAGCGGAAGATCATTGCACAGCTCCGGGGCCGCTTCCCGGACCGCATCCTCGTGCTTATCTCCCACCGCCTCGCGGCCTTTCCAGAGACGGATCAGGTATTGTTTTTTGAAAACGGCCGGGCCGTGACCTCGACGCACGAGGCGCTGCTCAGAGAAAATCCCACCTACAAAGCGCTCTGGGATGCGCAGGCGAAGGGGGGTGACGGCAATGCGGAATAATTCCGTCTGGGGCGTCGTCCGGGACGTGCTCGCGCGAAACCGCGCAAAAACCGTTCTTCTCGCCGTCACGGCGCTCGCGAGCGTGCTGCTCGCCTTGCTCCCGCCGCAGATCATGCGCGCGGTCATCGACCGCTGTCTCACGCCGGGCGTGCCGGACGGTCTGCTGCGCTGGGCGCTGCTGTATGTCGCGGTCGTGCTGCTCGCGGGCGCGTCAGACTTTTTCCAGGGCGCTCTCCTGACCTTCTTCGGCCAGCGCGCGATCCACGAGGTCCGCTCGAAGATGATGGTCAAGCTCGCCCGTCTGCCCGCGCCCTATTTCACGCAGAATACGCCGGGCCAGACGGCCTCGCGCGTGATGACGGACGTCGGAAACATCGACGTGCTGTTTTCGGACGGCATCGTCAGCATGGCGGTCGACAGCCTCAAGATCATCGGCATCGTCGTTTCGATCTGGATGTTTTCCGCCCGTCTCGGCCTCATCGCGCTCGCGCTGCTGCCGGTCGTCTTTTTCATCACGCGCTTTTTCAAAAAGCGGATGTACGCGGCGCAGGTCATAAATCTCGAACAGCTCGGTCGGGTCAACAGCCACATCGCCGAGAGTGTCGGCGCGGTCTTCATGGTGAAGCTCTTTTGCAAGGAGCGCTACATGGAGGACAAGTACTGCAGAGAGCTGCGCGCAAACTACGAGACGAACGGCCAAGTTCTCTTTTACGACTCGGTCTACGCGCCGATCATCCAGACCATCCGCGCGGCTGTGATCGCCCTCGTCGTGCTGCTCGCGTCCGATCAGGTATCGGCGCTCGGTATCTCCGTCGGCGCGGTCGCT
>JAKOSQ010000031.1 GCA_029777215.1 Bacillota bacterium | reverse complement strand
CGCAGCAGACGGACGATCTGCGCCTGGCGAAAGCCGGTGACCGCGAGGCCGCGTCCCGTCTCATCGAGGACAACTCGGGTCTCATCTGGAGCATCGCACGGCGCTTTTTCGGGCGCGGCGTCGAGGCGGACGACCTCTATCAGCTCGGCTGCGTCGGCTTTTTGAAGGCCGTCGAGGGCTTTGACGAGGGCTACGGCACGCAGTTTTCGACCTACGCGGTGCCAAAGATTTCCGGGGAAATAAGGCGCTTTTTGCGCGACGACGGGGCCGTCAAGGTCTCGCGCGGCGTCAAGGAGAAGGCGGCGGGCATCCACGCGGCGCGCAACGCGCTTGAGCAGCAGCTCGGACGGGAGCCGAGCGTCTCCGAACTTTCGGAGGCCACGGGGCTGGAGCCTGCCGACATCGCCGCGACCGAGACCGCCGTTGGCCCGACAGAGTCCCTGCAGCGGGAAACGGGGGAGGAGGGCTTCACGCTCGAACAAATGCTCACGGACGGCGCGCAGGAGGAAAGTCTCGTCGAGCACATGGCCCTGCGCGAGACGATCGCCGCCCTGCCCGAAAAGGAGAAGAGCGTGATCGCACTGCGCTACTACCGCTGTCTCACGCAGGAGAGCACGGCGCACATCCTTGGCGTGTCGCAGGTGCAGGTCTCGCGGCTCGAAAAGCGCGCTGTGACCCATCTGCGCGAAATGCTCACGCAATGAGGCGGCACGCTGGAAAAATGAAAATGCAGGCACAAAAAACCGGCGCTTCATACAAAAACAAAATGAATATAGTCCTTGTAATTCGCAGCATTTGTTAGTATAATAGAAATGTTGCGAATTCTTTTCATTTTTCCCGCGAAAAGTCTTTTTTGCTTTAATCGGATGCTCAATTAGACCAATAATCAAATACTATATCAGGTGAATGAATGACAGACACAGAATTCAAAAAAAGATTTATTCAGGCGCGGAGAGCGATCATTGCGCGCGAGTTCTCCCGTCTCAACGATATGCAGGTCCGGGCTGTGCTCGCGACCGAGGGACCGCTGCTTCTGCTCGCGGGCGCGGGCAGCGGCAAGACCACCGTTCTCATCAACCGTATCGCCAATCTCCTGCGCTACGGCCGCGGCAGCGACACGGAGGAACTGCCGTCTGATGTGACGGAAGATGATCTCGCGCTTCTGGAGACGGCGGCAAAGGACAAAAACCACCCCGAGCTCGACCGGGCGCGCCGTCTGTGCGCCATCGACCCGGTGGAGCCGTGGCGCGTGCTCGCGATCACGTTCACGAACAAGGCCGCCGGCGAGCTGCGCGACCGTCTGACGAAGATGCTCGGCGAGAAGGCCGACGACATCTGGGCGCAGACCTTCCACTCCGCCTGCGTGCGCATCCTGCGCTCCCACGCGGACGTGCTGGGCTACGACCGCAGCTTCACGATCTACGACAGCAGCGACAGCCTCTCCGTCATGAAGCACATCCTCAAGGACATGGAGCTCGACGACAAGATGTTCCCCCCGAAAACGGTTTTGAACTATGTCTCCCGCGCGAAGGACGCCATGCAGACACCGGAGGACTTTCTCAGGGACGCGCACGCGCGAAATGACGTCCGCCGCGTCCGCATCGGCGAAGCCTACGCCGCCTATGACAAGCGCCTCAAGGAGGCCGACGCCATGGACTTCGACGACCTCATCTACAATACTGTTCTCCTGCTTGAAAATTACCCCGAAGTCCGGGAATACTACCAGCGGAAGTTCCGCTATGTCCTCATCGACGAGTATCAGGACACGAACAACCTCCAGTACCGCCTCGCCGCGGCGCTGGCGGGCAAGGGCGGCAACCTCTGCGTCGTCGGGGACGACGACCAGTCGATCTATAAATTTCGCGGCGCGACCATTGAAAACATCCTCTCCTTTGAGCAGGAATTTAAAAACGCCCGCGTCATCCGCCTCGAGCAAAATTACCGCTCGACCGGCAACATTCTCGGCGCTGCCAACGCCGTCATCCGCAACAACACCGAGCGCACGGGCAAGGAACTCTGGACCGAGCAGGACGTGGGCGAAAAGCTCACGCTCTACGTCGCCCAGAACGAAAACGACGAGGCGCAGTACGTCGCGCAGCGCATTCTGGACAATTTCTCCGCCGGCGTCAACTGGCGCGAAAACGCGGTCCTCTACCGCATGAATGCCCAGACGAACAAGCTTGAATACGCCTTCAAGCGCAGCGGCGTCCCTTACCGCATCATCGGCGGCACGCGCTTTTTTGACCGCGCGGAGATCAAGGACGTGCTCGCCTACCTCTGCGTCGTGCTCATGCCGCAGGACGATCTGCGCCTTTCGCGCATCATCAACAGCCCCGCGCGCGGCATTGGCGACAAGACCATCGAAACGGCGCAGGCCATCGCGGCGCAGGAAGGCAGACCCCTTTGCGACGTCATCCGCGACGCCGACAAGTATCCCGAGCTCTCCCGCGCGTCCGTGCGTCTGCGCGAATTTGTCTACATGATGGACGAGCTGCGCTCGCTCGAGGAGACGATGCCGCTCGACCAGTTTTACGATCAGCTGATCGACAGGACCGGCTACGTCAAGGCGCTGCAACTCAAGCCCTCGGACGAGAATAATGCCCGCATCGAAAACGTCGGCGAGCTCAAGACGAACATCCTCAGCTACATGAAAGAGTCCGGCGACGAGCACCTCGCGGGCTTCCTCGACGAGGTCGCCCTCTACACGGACATTGACAGCCTCGACGCCAGCGCCGACAGCGTCGTCCTCATGACGATGCACGCGGCGAAGGGCCTCGAGTTCGACAACGTCTTCATCGTCGGCGTCGAGGAGGGACTTTTCCCCGGCGCGCGCAGTATCGGCGAGCCGGAGGAGATGGAGGAGGAGCGCAGACTCTGCTACGTCGGCCTCACGCGCGCGCGCAAAAAGCTCACGCTCTCCTGTGCGCGGCAGCGCATGATCTTCGGCAAGACCAGCAGCAACAACCCCTCCCGTTTCGTCGACGAAATCCCGGAGGAATATATAGAGCGCTGCGAGGCCCCGCAGAACGACAGCTTCGGTGCTGCCTCGACCGGCCGCGGCTGGGGCTGGGACAACGGCGGCAGAGAGACGATGCCGTGGAAGCCCTCCGGCAGCGAGCACAGCGCCTCCGCCGAGCGCGCGGCGCGTCCGCTCTCCGGCAAGACGGCGAAGAAGCCGGCGGCGGACTTCAAGACCGGCGACCGCATTTTGCACACGGCCTTCGGCGAGGGCACGATCCAGAAGATGTCCCCGATGGGCGGGGACCATCTGATCGAGATCGCCTTTGCGGGCGGCGTCAAGCGGCTGATGCTGCGCGCCGCCGCGCCGAACATGAAAAAGATTTGATATCGCGGGCGGCGTCTGCCGCCCGGCCTTCGGGCCGTTTTGGGTGAGAAAGGAAATAAATATGGCGAATAAATACAAGGGCAGGTACGACGTGCTCGGGCGGGGCGCGTTAATCCTGATGACGCTCATCTGGGGCACCTCGTTCCTGATGCAGAAAAATACACTCAGTGAAGTGCAGGCGCTTTATTTGCTGGCGTTCCGCTTCACGGGCGCCACTTTGTTCATTTTCCTTTCTTTCATTAAACAAATGAAGAATTTCGACGGAAAATACGTCTGGAACGGTATCGTTCTCGGCGTATTACTGTTTTTAGGCTACGTCGTCCAGACCTACGGCCTCGTCTACACGACGCCGAGCAAAAACGCCTTTCTCTCTGCCATCTACTGCGTGCTGGTCCCGTTCATCAGCTGGTTCGTCACGCGGAAAAAGCCGGACGGCTACAATATTGCGGCGGCCTTTCTCTGCTTCGGCGGCGTCGCGCTCGTGGCGCTCAAGGAAGACATGTCCATGAGCTTCGGCGATATGCTCACGATTATCAGCGGCCTTTTTTATGGCGTCCACATCGTCATGACCGCAAAGTATATCGAGGGCCGCAGCGTGGTAGTGCTCACCTTCGTACAGTTTGCCACGGCGATGGTCCTCTCCTGGGCCTTTGCGCTGACGAACGCGCCCTTCCCGCAGCACATTTCAAGCGGCAGCGTCGTGAGCATCATCTATCTGAGCTTGATGTGCACGGGCGTCTGCTTCCTGCTGCAGATGTTTGGCCAGAAGCACACCCCCGCCGCAACCACGGCGCTGATCATGACGCTGGAGTCCGTTTTCGGCACGATCTTCTCCGTCTGGTTCGGCAGCGAGCATCTGAACTTCAAGCTCATCTGCGGCTTTGTCCTCATCTTCGTCGCCATCCTCATCAGCGAGATCAAGCCCAGCTTCCTGAATAAGAAAGTGCCGGGTGAGCCGGTCGAGGAAGAGCAACCGGAGCCAAAACTATTTGACTGAGACAGAAAAAAGGCTGACGCACAGGCGTCAGCCTTTTTTACTATATGTTCGTGGTCAGTTCTCGTCGAGCACATATTTGGCCGAGACGGTGACCTTTGTGTCGTAGCAGGCGAAAGCGTTGTCGACGAGCTGCTTGTCGGGCTTTTTGGTGAAGAGCGAGACGAGCGGAACGATGATGAAGCCCGCGAGCATCGCGAACGCGCCGCAGTTGATCGGGGAGCGGAGCAGTACTGGGAAGCTGCTGCGGAACAGGAGGTTTGCAATCATCAGCAGGCTGCCGAAGGCAAAGCAGGCAAAGACACTGGCCTTGGTCGTGCGCTTTGAGTAAAGCCCGAAGAAGAACGGCGCGAGGAAGGAACCGGCGAGCGCGCCCCAGGAGATGCCCATGAGCTGCGCGATGAAGGTGACGTTGGCCTTGTACTGGAATACGGCGATGACAACGGAAATGAGGATGAAGACGACGATCAGCAGACGGATCGTAAGCAGCTGCTTCTTTTCGGGCATATCCTTGTCAAAGAGCGTCCGGATGAAGTCAAGCGTCAGCGTCGAGGAGGAGGCCATGACGAGGGAGGAGAGCGTCGACATCGAGGCCGACAGCACGAGGATGACGATGAGGCCGATGAGGATCGGGGAGAAACCGGAGAGCATCGTCGGGATGATAGAGTCTGGACCGGTAACTTTGACGGCGTCGGCGGTCATGAACAGGCGTCCGAAGCCGCCGAGGAAGTAGCAGCCGCCGGCGACGATGATCGCGAAAATGGTGGAGATGACGGTGCCCTTGCCGATGTCGTCCTCGCTCTTGATGGAGTAGAACTTCTGAACCATCTGCGGCAGGCCCCAGGTGCCGAGGGAGGTCAGGAGGATGACGCCGAGCAGACTCAGCGGGTCGGGGCCGAAGAAGCTCGCGAAGGTGCCGGGGTCGGTGGAGACGGTGTTGTCCTTCACCTGCGAGAGTGCGGAGAGGGAACCGGCAAGGCCGCCGTTTGTCTTGAGCACAGCCGCGACGACCGCGATGATGCCGACGAGCATGATGATGCCCTGGATAAAGTCGTTGATCGCGGTGGCCATGTAGCCTCCGGCGATGACGTACATGCCGGTGAGGACCGCCATGATGACGATGCAGACCGTGTAATCGATGTTGAAGGCCATGCCGAACAGACGCGAAAGGCCGTTATAGAGCGAGGCGGTGTAGGGGATGAGGAAGATGAAGATGATGAGCGAGGCCGTGACCTTTAAACTCTGGCTGTCAAAGCGCGCGCCGAAAAATTCCGGCATGGTCGCGCTGTCGAAGTGGTGCGTCATGAGGCGCGTGCGGCGGCCCAAAATGACCCATGCGAGCAGGGAACCGATGAAAGCATTGCCGATGCCGATCCAGGTCGAGGCGACGCCGAACTTCCAGCCGAACTGGCCGGCGTAGCCAACGAAGATAACGGCGGAAAAGTACGTTGTGCCGTAGGCGAAGGCTGTCAGCCACGGGCCGACGTTGCGTCCGCCGAGGACGAAGCCGTTGACGTCGGTCGCGTGCCTGCGGCAGTAGAGACCGACGGAGATCATGACCGCGAAGAAGACGATAAGCATGGTGAGTTTGATTGCCATAATAACCAGACCTTTCTCTCTGGAGGACGAAAAAACCGCCCTCCGAAAATAAATTCCAGAGGGCGGAAACAATCAATTTCCGCGGTACCACCTCGGTTTACCGCTCTCTCACAAAAGCGGCCTCGTCGGGTACGGCAAATGCGATACCCCAGCGCTGTAACGGGCGTTCCCGGTGCGGTCTACTCGCAGAAGCTGCTTTCAGCGCACGGCTCGCGGGATGTATTCTGCTCCGCTTCCTCCAACCGCCTTGCACCGACCGGCGGCTCTCTGATGGAAGGACGCGGGCTTACTTGTTCCCGGTCATTGCCTTTGACACTGCCTATTGTAGCGATTTAAAGCGCGTATGTCAAATGGAATTTGCGGCTTTTTGAAATCTTAGGGTATTTAAATAGCAAAAGCAAAAATTAGAAACAGTTTTTCTGG